>JAAYEM010000039.1 GCA_012728725.1 Tissierellia bacterium
AAATGCAAGCAAAAATTTAGTTAAATTAGCCATATAATTGGCATATTCGGGGATGGAACAGCCCTTTGAGCGTGGGGAATCTGGTAGCAAAAGCTACCTTGACCACGAAGCCACCCACCTCTATAGGTGGTGGTAGTTCACGATCATTTACGCATCTGAAGCATCCACTGTCCGTACTATGTTAGAGAACAATCAATTAGAAATTACAGACCAATGGCAAACTAAGGAATCCTTAGAGGCTTTGTCAAAATTAGATGGTGTAGAGGTTACCGCCTATTCTACAAGATTGGTACAAAATGTATTCTACAATACTACCCTTCCACCAACAGATGATCTAAACTTCAGAAAAGCTTTAAGCTGCCTTTTCGATTATGACATGATTGTTAATACAATATTTGTAGACTCAGAAATAAATTATGGACCAGTGTCTAACTTTACTGCAGGACATGTAAGAACCAACCGATATGAATATAATTTAGAAAAAGCTAAGGAGTACTTAAACCAATCCAAATATAAGGACAATTATCAGGATTATGAAGTAGAGTTCTTAGTAAACTCTGACTTCCTAGACATTGAAAAATTAGCATTAGCATTCCAATCTGCAGCAAAACAAGTTGGAATCAATGTAAAAATAACCAAGGCTCCATGGGTTACTATACAAGAAAGGGTATCAAATCCTGATACAACACCACATACAGTATCCATTAACTCAGGACCCCAATATAATGAAGCTGGCGCTACTTTAGAATCAGGATTCCATAGTAAAACTGCTGGAACCTATGAAAACTGCCACTGGTATATAACTGATGAATTGGACAAAGAAATTGAAGATGCCCTAGCTACAGTAGATAGGGATGAACGTTTCAAGAAGTATGCAGACTTACAAAATAAAATTGTAGATGAAATTTGTCCAGCTGCCTGGGTAGCAGATTTAACTGAGAGGGTTGCTTATAGGGCTGATCGTCTAGAATGGCCTGCAGGAGAGGCCTACGAAACTGGAAATGTAAATGCATACTTAATGGGATATCCATTCTTCGTACCAGACATGAGAATTAAATAAATAGGCTGTTTTAGCTACAAACTATTGTTAAATATAAATCTTATAGGCAGTACCACCAGTTTTTAATATAGATTCTTAAAAAGGTGTCAATTATCTGTTTTCAAGCAAATAATTGACACCTTTTCTTTGTATAATAAATTTTATATCCATTATACTTATGATATTATAATAATAAATATATTCACAACTCAAAGGGTGATAATATGTTTAACATAGACGAAGAACTAAAAAAGCTACCAGATGAACCTGGAGTATATATGATGAAGGATAAAAATGGGGAGATAATATATGTAGGGAAGGCTATTTCCTTAAAAAAGAGGATCAGGCAGTATTTTCAATCCTCGAAAAACAATCCTCCCAAGGTCAATGTAATGATCCAGCATATCCATGAATTTGAGTATATAATAGTAGACAATGTAGTGGAAGCCTTGATACTGGAGGCCAACCTTATAAAGAAGCATAGGCCCAAATACAATATACTATTAAGGGATGATAAGCAGTATCCCTATATAAAGATTACCACCAATGAAAGATTTCCAAGGGTTATTAAGACTAGACGGGTTTTAAAGGATGGAGCCAAATATTTTGGCCCCTTTCCCAATGTAAATGCTGTTAACGATACAATAGACATAATAAGGAGCCATTACCCTATAAAGACCTGTAATCAAAGGGTGGACAATGAGGAGAAGATTAGGCCCTGTCTTAATGCCCATATAGGCAAGTGTTTTGGTCCTTGCCAGGGAAATTTTGATGAAAAAGAGTATAAAAAGACCATAGATAATATAATCGCCTTATTAAGCGGTAGGGATGATACATTGATTAAAAGATTGGAGAAAAAGATGGAAGAAGCAGCTCAAAAATTGGATTTTGAAAGGGCAGCCAAATATAGGGATCAAATTAATTCATTAAATATAATACTGGAAAAGCAGAAGATAGTAAGTGCCAATATAATAGATCAGGATGTAATAGGTATGGCCAAAGGAATAGATGAGGTATGTATCCAGGTATTCTTCATAAGGGGAGGAAAAATTGTTGGCAGGGAACACTTTATACTATCGGATACCTTCAATGAAGCCAGGGAGGAAATCCTCTCCTCCTTTATAAAACAGTTCTATTTGGGAACTGCCTATGTTCCAAAGGAGATATTTATAGAAAGGGAAATAGAGGATATGGAAGCCATATCCCAATGGCTATCCCAAAAAAGAGGAAATAAGGTAACTATACGGGTTCCCAAAAGGGGAGAAAAATCCCAGCTTATGGAGATGGTTGAGAAGAATGCCAGGGATATGCTAAAACAATATGGGGACAAATTTTTAAGGAAGCAAAAAGAAGATGAAAAGGCCCTCATGGAATTAAGGGAGGCCCTAGGCTTAGATAAGATCCCCTATAGGATTGAAGCCTATGATATTTCCAACATATCTGGGGTATCTTCTGTAGGCTCTATGGTAGTGTTTGAAAATGGAAGGGAGAAAAAGAGCGACTATAGGAGGTTTAGAATAGAATCGGTAAATACCCCTGATGATTATAAGAGTATGGAAGAGATAGTCAGGAGGAGATTTATCAGGGGATTGAAGGAGAAGGAGCTGATACAGGAGAATAAGATTGAATTAAAGGGCTTTTCCACCTTTCCAGATCTTATAATGGTTGATGGGGGAAAAGGGCAGGTTAATGTTGTATTAGGGGTATTGGAGGAGCTTAATTTAGACATTCCCGTTTGCGGTTTGGTCAAGGATGAATTCCACAAGACCAGGGGAATCATATATAATAATGAAGAAATTAGATTAGATGAAGATAGCCAGGGCTTTAAATTGATATATAAGATCCAGGAAGAGGCCCACAGGTTTGCCATCTCCTATCACAGGAGTTTAAGGAGCAAAAATATGTTTAGGTCAGAACTAGATGGAATAAAGGGAATAGGGGAAAAGAGGAAAAGGGAATTGCTAAAACATTTTGGCTCCATAGACAATATTAAAAAGGCCAGCATAGAAGAGCTGAGCAAAGTCAATTCCATGAACAGAAGGGCAGCAGAAAATGTATACAATCATTTTAGGACCAATAGAAAGTCCTAGAAAATTATTACTAAAAGTAACTAACAAGGGTTTGTTCTATAAGAAACAAGGATAATCATAGGTAGCCTTAATTTTTAAAAGTGAAGCATTAAAATGGTATGGATTAATCAGTTGACTTTAAACAAAATGTTTAATATACTTTATTTGTAGGCGAAATTATTGACAACTTTCTTCATTTTATAGTTAAAATTTTATTACATGGTGACCAAATTTTACAGTTAAAGGTTACTACAAGTTTAACTTTGTTTAAAATTAAACATATCAATAAATGTAAGGGGGTCTATTAATGGCTAAAGTAATGAAAACCATGGATGGCAATACCGCTGCAGCATATGTGGCCTATGCCTTTACAGATGTAGCAGCCATCTATCCAATTACGCCATCGTCTACTATGGCTGAATTGATAGATGAATGGTCTGCCCATGGTAAGAAGAATATTTTTGGTCAAACTGTGCTAGTTACTGAAATGCAATCAGAAGCTGGGGCTGCTGGTGCCGTTCACGGTTCCCTATCAGCAGGAGCACTTACTACCACCTTCACTGCTTCTCAAGGATTGCTACTTATGATACCCAATATGTATAAGATAGCTGGAGAATTGCTACCAGGGGTATTCCACGTGTCAGCTAGAGCTGTTGCAGGACATGCCCTAAGCATATTTGGAGACCACCAAGACGTAATGGCTACAAGACAAACTGGATTCGCTTTACTTGCATCTGGTAGTGTACAGGAAGTAATGGATTTAGCAGGAGTTGCCCACCTATCAGCAATTAAGGGTAGGGTTCCATTTGTACACTTCTTCGATGGATTTAGAACCAGCCATGAGATTCAAAAAATAGAAGTAATAGACTATGAAGATTTTGCCAAATTAGTTGACTATGATGCATTAAATGAATTTAGAAATAGATCTCTAAACCCAGAACGTCCATATACTAAAGGTACTGCACAAAACCCAGATATTTACTTCCAAGCCATGGAAGCTTCCAACCCATACTATGAAAATATAGTTGAAGTTGTAAACGACTACATGAAGGAAATAAACAAATTAACAGGCAGAGATTACAAACCTTTCAACTACTATGGACATCCAGAAGCTGAAAGAATTATAGTAGCTATGGGTTCAGTAACTGAAACCATAGAAGAAACTGTAGACTACTTAATGGAAAAAGGTGAAAAGGTAGGAGTTATCAAGGTTCACCTATATAGACCATTCTCAGCAAAATACTTCTTCGATGTTCTACCAAAAACAGTTAAGAAGATTGCTGTTCTTGATAGAACTAAAGAGAAGGGTGCTATTGGAGAGCCATTATACCTTGATGTAAGGAGCATATTCTATAATTCAGACCTACGTCCAGTAATCGTTGGCGGAAGATACGGATTAGGCTCCAAGGATACTACCCCATCTCAAATCAAGGCAGTATTTGATAACCTAAAAGAAGAAAATCCAAAGGATAGGTTTACTATAGGTATAGTAGATGACGTAACCCATACATCCTTAGAAATAAAAGAAGAAGTAAATACTGAACCTAAGGATAGAATTAGATGTAAATTCTGGGGCTTCGGATCCGACGGAACTGTTGGAGCTAACAAGAGCGCCATCAAGATAATCGGTGACGATACTGATATGTATGCCCAAGGATATTTCTCCTATGACAGTAAGAAATCTGGTGGTGTAACTATATCCCACTTAAGATTTGGTAATGCACCAATTAAATCTACTTACTTAATAGATGAAGCAGACTTCATATCCTGCTCAAAACAATCCTATGTAAACCAATACGATGTATTAGCTGGATTGAAGGACGGAGGAACCTTCCTACTAAACTGCAACTGGGATAAGGATGAACTAGAAGAAAACCTACCAGCTTCAATGAAGAGATACTTAGCAGAACATAATATAAACTTCTATACTATAGATGCAACCAAGATAGCCAAGGAAATAGGCCTAGGCGGAAGAATCAATATGGTAATGCAAGCTGCCTTCTTCAAACTATCAGAAGTCCTACCAATAGATGAAGCTGTAGAAAGATTGAAAGACTCTATCAGGAAAGATTATGGTAGATATGGAGACCAAGTTGTTGAAATGAACTATAAGGCAGTAGAACAGGGAATTGAATCCCTAGTTAAGATAGATATACCTGAAGAATGGAAACATGCAGAAGATGAACCATTAGTATGTGAAAAAGAATTACCAGAATTCATTACAGATGTAGTAATTCCAATGACTAGACAAGAAGGAGACAAACTACCTGTAAGCACCTTTGTAGGTAGAGAAGACGGTGTATTCCCACATGGAACAGCAGCCTATGAAAAACGTGGTATTGCTGTAGATGTACCAGAATGGATAATAGACAATTGTATCCAATGTAACCAATGTGCCTTTGTATGTCCTCATGCAGCAATAAGACCATTCTTACTAACTGAAGAAGAGAAGAAGAATGCACCAGAAAACTTTGAAACTAAGAAGGCTATTGGTAAAGGACTAGAAGGACTAGAGTTCAGAATCCAAGTATCACCTCTAGATTGTACTGGCTGTGGCAACTGTGCTAATGTATGTCCATCCAAGGAAAAAGCATTAGTTATGAAGCCCTTTGAAGAACAATATCAATTACAATCTAAGAACTGGGATTATGCAATTGAGCATGTAGAACCAAAAGAAGATCTATTACCAGCAAATAACGTTAAAAACAGTCAATTTAAGCAACCATTACTAGAGTTCTCAGGAGCATGTGCTGGCTGTGGAGAAACACCATATGCTAAGCTTGTAACTCAGCTGTTTGGAGACAGGATGATAATAGCTAATGCTACCGGTTGTTCATCCATCTGGGGAGCATCTGCACCATCAACTCCATACTGCATGAACAAGGAAGGTAAAGGACCTGCTTGGGCTAACTCCTTGTTTGAAGACAATGCAGAATATGGATATGGTATGGCAGTAGCTGTTAGAAAGATTAGGGAAAAATTACAACTATTAATGGAAGAATTCATTGAGCTTAATATAGATGAGGAACTAAATGCTGCATTCAAATCTTGGCTAGAAGGAAAAGACGATGCAAAAGCTTCCAAGGCTGCAGCAGGAACAATAATCCCACTACTAGACAAAGAAGTATCCAATGAAAGAGGCCAAGGAATACTTAAAGAAATAAAAGAACTAAAAGACTATCTAATCAAGAAGTCCATCTGGATCTTTGGTGGAGACGGTTGGGCTTACGATATAGGCTTTGGTGGATTGGATCATGTATTGGCATCAGGGGAAAATGTAAACGTTCTAGTATTCGATACAGAAGTATACTCCAACACTGGTGGTCAATCCTCAAAGGCTACTCCAACTGCAGCAGTTGCTAAGTTTGCAGCTTCCGGTAAGAGAGTTAGAAAGAAAGACCTAGGTATGATTGCAGCAACTTATGGATATGTATATGTAGCACAAGTAGCCCTAGGAGCTAACATGAACCATCTAGTAAAGGTACTACAAGAAGCAGAATCCTATGATGGACCATCCTTGATAATAGCTTATGCACCATGTATCAACCACGGTATAAGAACAGGTATGGGCACAAGTGTTGCTCAAGAAAAGAAAGCTGTTGACTCTGGATACTGGCACCTATACAGATACGATCCAAGATTAAAAGAAGAAGGCAATAATCCATTCATACTAGATTCTAAAGAGCCAACAGAATCCTTCATAGAATTCTTGAACTCTGAAGTAAGATATACATCACTTAAACGTTCATTCCCAGAAATAGCTGACGAACTATTTGCAGCAGCAGAACAAGATGCCAAAGAAAGATATGAAAAATATAAAAAAATGGCAGAAGAAGGAACAGCAACAGCTGAATAATAGGGCTCTTTGTCAATAGTTGGGGTGGGATTTTCTTAAATCCCGCTCCATTACTATTTTTACCCTTATTTTTGTGTTATGATTGAGATGGATAGAATTACATGTATTTTGGGCACACTTAAATAAACCTAGCTAAAATGTAG
>JAAYEM010000040.1 GCA_012728725.1 Tissierellia bacterium
ACTTAAATATGGTGCAAGCAAACCTGCGTACAATTTAAAATATTCACAAAATTAGGAGTAAACGGATAAATTAATAACAAAAAAGTTGAAAATATGTTATTGAAACATTTTTCACAAACATATATAATAAACAAATATAATACCATATAGGTTCTTTAAATCCTTAATGATTTTCCCTGGTATAGCCATAGGGGCATATATTTATGTCTAAGGCTTAACAATCTATAAAGCATTATTCCATAATAGCTTTAAATCCTATATAAGTCAAGCCTTTTTGACAAATATTACTAAAGGTAAGTTTATTAGTTAAAAGGAATTATGTTAGTACAAGTATGATTAATTTTTGAAAGTCATCTCTAAATTTCAATCTTTTTACTCCCCATTAATATTCCAAGTAGATTTTAAGAGATGACTTCAAAATTAATATAAAATTTATATCATATTCTGTCAAAATTGTTGATTTTGACAGAATATTAACATTATCAAGGAGGGTGTAAAATGTCAAAAACAAAAAGGCTCATTGCATTATTAATTGCTGTATTTCTAACTTTAGGAATATTGGCAGGATGTAGTAATGACGCAGGTAAAGTAGAAGAAAATGAAGAACAAGTTGAAAGTCTATCTGAAGAAACAGGGGAAGAACAACTAGATGAAGAACAGAAATTTGTTTATTCTTCAGCAAGTGAAATAACTGGTCTTAATCCACTACTTAATACAACTGGACCAGATAATGGTCTTCATTCTATCGTTCTTGAAACTTTAGTAGCTAAAGTTGCTGATGAAGAGGGTAAACAAATCATCAAGCCAGCAGCTGCTGAAGATTGGACTATCAGTGAAGATGGTCTTGTGTATACATTCAATATTAGGGAAGATGCTGTATGGAGTGATGGTGTTCCTGTAACAGCCCATGACTTTGTATACACCTTCAGACAAATGGCTACACCAGAAGTTGGTTCTACTAATGCCTGGTTATTCGATGGAGTTATTGAAAACTTCACCGAAGCCCTTTATGAAGGGACTAAATCACCAGAGGAAATTGGTGTAAGAGCCATCGATGATAAGACTGTTGAATTTACATTGGTAAAACCCTATGGATACTTCCTTGAGCTATTAGATGGTGCAAAACCAATTAGACAGGATAAATGGGAAGAGTGGGGAGGAGAATATGGTTCATCTATAGACAAGGCAATATTTAATGGACCATTTATAGTTAAAGAATGGCAACCAAATGTTCAAATGACATTAGTTAAAAACGAAAACTACTGGGATGCAGAAAATGTAAAACTTCAGAAAATAGAAAGAAAGGTTATTAAAGATACAGCAACAGCTGCTCAAGCATTACTTAATGGGGAAATTGACGTTCTATCTACAAATGACGCTGACTGGAAGGGCGTAATTTCAGAAGATGATAGATTTAACCTAATAACTCAACCAGGAAATGCGCCAGAATTCTTAGGATTTAACTGTGCAAATAAATACTTCAAGAATCCAAAGATAAGATTAGCTTTCTCATTAGCTATCGATAGGGAGAAGTATAATCAAGATTTAGAAAATGGAGAGTCTATACCACTATACTCCTTAATGCCACCAATTACCAATGTGGGAGACGAACTGTATAGTGAAAGGGTTAATGGAGAGAACGAAATAATAAAAGAGCTTATGGAAAAGTATCCAGATCCAAAGGAACTATTAATAGAAGGACTTAAGGAAGAAGGCTTTGATCCAGATCCATCCAAGATGGAAGTTAGACTTGCCACAAGGGGAACAGGTGAATACTCCAAGAAGGCAGCAGAATGGTTCTTACAAGAATGGGAAGAAAAACTTGGTGTAAGAATTACCATAGATATGATGGAATGGAACATAATGTGGGATAAGGTAGATCAAGGAGATTATGACATCTGTACATCAGGCTGGGGTCCATACTACAACGATCCAAATGCCCTATTAGAAATTTACCATCCAACTGATGGATACTTCAATAGTACAAAATCTGGATGGACAGGTCCTGATGCAGAAAAATTTGCTGAACTATTAGAGCAAGCATCATTAAGTCCTGATAATAAAGAAAGGGCAGAACTATTACTAGAGGCAGAAAAAATATTAGTAGGTACAGGGGTTATTGCACCAACTTATGTAGGAACAGCAAATACCTTCCTGGCAAAATATGTAAAAGGATTCTACACAAATCCACATGCCCAAATAGATTATACAAAGATATATACAGTTGGTAGACCATAAGGTTAAATTGCCATATAGATTATAAGATTTTAAAGGGTAAAACGAGGCATAGGTTGTCTTAAATTTAAACTTATGCCCGTTTTACTTAAAATTTTGTTTTAGGCTAATATTTCCATTGGCTGTCACGTGTTTCATATAGCAAGCAAAAGAAAAGGAGGGAAATTATGCTTAAATTCATTGCCAAAAGGACTCTTTATTCCTTA
The DNA here is from genome assembly GCA_012728725.1 of Tissierellia bacterium. Taxonomy (GTDB): domain Bacteria; phylum Bacillota; class Clostridia; order Tissierellales; family Tepidimicrobiaceae; genus JAAYEM01. The sequence goes on from JAAYEM010000040.1 coordinate 2,442, forward strand.
ATCACCTTATTTCTGATTATAACAGCTACTTTTTTTCTATTAGCTGGCGCACCAGGTGATCCTATAGCGGCAAAGGTTGAGCAAATGCCGGAAAAGGCCCAGGAGGTTATACGTGCCAAATATGGGCTTGATAGGTCGGTAGTAGAAAGGTATTTTGTATACATGAAAAATTTGATAACTACAGGAGATTTTGGAGAATCCATAGTTTATACGGGAAAATCTGCCAATGATATTATAAAGGAAAACACTTTGATCTCTGCAAAAATAGGCATTATAGCCC
>JAAYEM010000041.1 GCA_012728725.1 Tissierellia bacterium
GGAAGTAGAATCTATACCATCATCAGGGTAGATTGCTACCCCTATACTGGTAGTAATTTGGAATTCCTCATCGTCGATTATAAAAGAACTATTCAAATCTACCAAAATTTCATCAACCATTTTTTTAAGTTCCCTTGTATTATCTATATGGGGAATCAATATGGCAAATTCATCTTCTGCAAACCTTGCCACTATATCCTGGTCTCCTACCTTTTCTTTCAACTTTAATCCAAACTCTTCTATAATCCTATCCCCTGTAGCTTGCCCTAAAGCTTCTTTTATTTCAACAAACTCATTTAAGGCTAGTATTAATAGGGCAAACCTTTCCCTACTATCCTTATTAGCCTTAATTTCCCATATTTTATAATCCAATATATGTAAAAATAAATTCCTATCCCATAATCCAGTTACTGGATCCCGGATTTTAAACAGTTCCAATTCCTTACCCTGTCCTTTGATTTTACAGTTATAATGGCTAAAATAAAATGCCAGATTCTCCATAGGAATAGGATTATCATAAGCTTTTTTGTACTCTGAAACTTCTTTTTTTATAACTACCCACCCCCTTATCAAAACCTTTTAATCATTAATTAATATACAGCTATAGGTTAATGTTTTTAAATCCAATGACAATGCAACAGATTATTAATCTGTTGCATTGTGAAAATTCAGACATAGTTCCCCATAAGAATACATAACATACAACATGTATTATACCATATTTTGCAAAACTAAAAGTATTTTTTGAAAAAACAAAAAACTTGTGAAGATTCTTTGGGACTTTTAATTTACAGTCAAAATGTTATCAATCTATAATGAAACATGTAAACACTTGTTCTTTTATCCCATATAGGGTATAATAAGATGTAAAACCAAAATTGACATTTAGAGAGGAGTTTCCATGACAGGAAAGACACATGTGGCAATGGGTATGGCAGCAGGTCTAACTATTGGATTTGGAGAACCCTTTAAAAACCAATTGGCCCTGGTGCTGGCTTCAGCAATAGGCTCTTTAATCCCCGATTTGGATCATCCTAAAGGCAGGTTGAATCAAAAATTGTTATTTATCAACAATAATTTTTACAGGGCCATATTCTATTTATCCTTAGCCGGTATATTTATGTACATCCATATTGTAAAGAAAAATGATATATTCTTGTTCTTAGGTATGATATCCTCCCTTATTGGAATATCCAGCCATAGGAGCTTTACCCATAGTATAATAGGCTTTCTTACGGCTACTTCCATAGTTGGACTGGGGACCCTGGATTATCAATTGTATTCCATCCATTCAGGTTTCCTTATAGGATATGTGCTACATCTGGTGGCAGACTTTTTTACCGCCAAGGGGATAAAATTGTTCTACCCTATAAATACCAATGTATCCTTCCCCATTACAATAAAGACTAATGGAAGGGCTGAAAAGATTATATTTAGATTGTTGAGCATCTACTCCATATGCCTATTATTAAGATATATAAATATATAAGCCATGGTTAGGAAATATTTAACCATGGCTTATCCTTTCCTATTCTTTTATGCTGATAACTCCATCTTCCATTACCCTTACATCCAGTCCCAATACCTTCTCAAAAAAGGCAGATGGAGCAAAGGTTCTGGAATCCTTCAGTTCTGGAGCTGTATCTAGTTTTAATACCCTTCCCTTATAATAATAGTCTAAACTTCCAATAGTCAAACTAAACTGTTCCCTTCCTTTTATTAGTTCTACAGATTTAGTTTCATTATCCCATTTTACCTCATATCCCAAGGCTTCTGCTATTTGCCTTAAGGGCAGCATTACAGTTTCAGCTTTATATATTGGATTGTTTAATTTGACCTTTTTATCCTTGATAAATACCCCATCAAATACCCTAATCTCCGCCTCTTCCATTACTATTATTTTCCCCGGTGCAGTTTGGGCAGGTAGGCTTAAATTGGCTATGGTATAGAATACTATTAAATCCCTTCCTTTTATATATTCCTCTTCTATCCTTTCGCCATATCTATTTATAATTACTGTATCCTCTTTTGGGAATATCTTTAATAGATTGTCAGTGCTAATCAATTCATCATTAAATTTGGATACATGGACAGATACTGCTTCCTCACTATCCCTTACTACAAGGACATCTACCCCTAATTGGGGAGGTGCTGTCATCAACATTATGGTATCCTTGCTATAGAATCCGGAAACATCCATTCCTATTTCCAGGTCATCCTTACTTATAAAGTCCCTAGTGCTATCCTTTAATAATATGGTATCTTCTGTAATGTAGAATACCATACCACTATAGGGGTCCGATTCATCATCCGTTACCCAGATAGAAAAGGAGGCCTCCTTTTCCTTTATATCCATTATTTTGCCTTGGTATTTAATATAATCAGGAATTATAGTCTCCTCTTCTGGCCCCTTTATTGGTGCCATATCCTCAGTCTCAACAGCTCCATCTGCACTCACCATAAAAGGCATTATGAAGATGGAAAAGGCTAGGGATAATGCTATAAATCTTTTCAGCCCTTTCATTATTACCACTCCTTTCCTCTACCTATAGGATAGCAAAAAGCTGAAAGAAAGTGGTTACACAAAGTTTACAATGTGCTAGCGGTATTCTGCATTTATATAAAGGGTGCCTCCAAATATAAATAGTATAAATACCCCCCAGGATACTATGGTTAGATAATTGGGGACAGGACTTCTCATGGCCAGAATTCCCCCAATTATCAGTAGAATTCCGCTAATTATAAATATATTGCTGGCAGTAGTCAAAGGTTTTCCCTCATTATATAGCTGCCTTTCCTTTTCATCTAATTTATTGTAGCCAATTATGAGATAGTTCCTCTTATTACGCCTTATATTTATTCCTATTATGATTGCTATTATACTTACTATAAAATTTATTATATACATAAAAACCTCCTACTATTTTACTAGAATATACACTATTATAATATTGTATCATTTTCCCTACAAAAATCACAAAAAATTTTTTTTGTAACCCTTTTGTATCCCTTTATCCATTGATTCAATATATAATCAAATCAAAGGGGGGATCCTATGGGAAGGATAAATAGGTTCTTGTTATTGGCACTAGGCCTTTTGCTTGTATTATACTCCCTTGGAGGATGTGCAACCAATAAGGCCATAACTAAGGATGAAATGGCAGTTGAGAGTAGAGAGGCTGCTGGAGTTATGCCTGCATCTGGTACAGATTCCATATCAGAAGAAAGCTCCTTGGAGCCGGAAAAGGTTATTACCAATATTTATTTATCCTTTGAAACTACTGATTTTGATAAGACCAATCAAGAATTGAATAAATTGATTGCCAAATATGATTCCTATATAGAGAACTCAAATATAAGCTATAATCGACATTATAATAACAAAAGCTATAGGCATGCCAATTTTGTAATCAGGGTGCCAAAGGATAAGGTTGAGGGATTTAAATCAGAACTAAAGGGAATAGGGAATTTGATATCAGAAAGCACTAATAAGGAAGATGTAACAAAAGAGTACAGGGATACGGAATCCAGATTGAATGTTTTAACCATAAAAGAAGAAAGAATCCTGGCCCTATTGGAAAAAGCTGAAAGGATAGAGGATATAATAGAATTAGAAAATCAACTTAATGAAGTAATATACGAAAAGGAAAAACTAAAATCCAGCTTAATGGATATAGATGATAAGGTGGAATTTAGTACAATTCATATGGATATCCGGGAAGTAGAAAGGTTGAGGAATGCGGAAACCATAGAAAGCACCTTTACTAGTAAGGTAAAAAACGCCATCAGTGATTCCTTCTATGGATTCACAAAATCCATTGAAAACTTTATAATATGGTTCATATATGCCCTTCCTTACATTATAGTAATTGGAATAGTAGGATATGGAATATACAGAGTTGCAAAATATATTATAATCAGAAGAAAAGACAAATCCTAGAAATTTCTAGGATTTGTCTTTTTAAGTATCCTATTTTACTTTGGATTTTAGAACATCATAGCCTAATCTAGTGATTGCCAATTCTATTTCATCTATGGAGGTCTTCTCCTCATCAAAATTTAATTTTACCTTGCTTGTATTAAAGGATACCTTTATGGTGTCTTGATCAATTCCATCAATACTCTTCAATGCCCCTTCAATCTTTTGCATACAGGATGGGCATGCCAAAGTATCCAATTGGATTGTTGCTGCTTTCATATCTGATCCCCTTTCATAATTTATATTATTGAAATTCACCTAAATTCTATTCTAATCCTATTTTACCCTATATCCTTAGATAAATCCTTGATTTAAATCAAATTTTCCATCAATACCTAAGCCTATAGCGTAACAATCTCATACCGTTAAGAATAACTGCTAATATGCTGCCTTCATGGACTAACATACCTATGGACATATTGACCCAATCACTGAATAGGACACCGGTCAACAATACCAATACCACCCCTACAGCAATAATTATATTTTGTTTCATATTCCTGGCTGTAGCCTTGGTCAATCCTAAAGCATGGGGTAGGCGGCTAAAGTCTGAATTCATCAATACCACATCGGAAGTCTCAATGGCCACATCTGTACCCCCTCCCATGGCTATGCCTATATGGGCCAGGGCCAGGGAAGGGCTATCATTTACCCCATCTCCAACGAAGGCCACAATTTGACCATCCCCTATTAGTTTTTTAATATATTCAGCCTTATCTTCAGGCAGCATATTTCCATAAGCCTTGGTCAAACCTAACTCCTTGCTTACTATATCGACGGTTCCCTGATTGTCCCCTGAAAGCATTATTAGATTCTTTACTCCCAATCTCCTTAGCCTTTGAAGGTCCTCCTTTACTCCAGGGCGGATTTGGTCCCTTACCCCCATTAAAATCTTAAGCTCTCCATCTACAGCTGTAAGGACCAGGGAATTTCCCTTCCTTTCAAAAGAGTCTATATCTGCCTTAACCTTTTCAGTAAGCTTAACCTTTTCCCTTTCCATTAGGAGGACATTTCCTACAGCCACCCTATGGCCATTTACATTGGCTACAATTCCACCCCCCTTAATAACTTCAGTATTTTCCACTGGATAGTAAACTCTTTCACCTATTTCCTCCAATACTGCCTTGGCAAGTGGATGGTCCGATTCCCTCTCTATGCTGGCCAGGTAACTTAAGGCCTCATCTATATCATCTCCATAGTATTCTGCTTCAGCTACAGTTGGATTGCCTACAGTTAAGGTTCCTGTCTTATCGAATACTATGGTATCCAATTTGCTGAAATCATTAATTACCTCACTTCCCTTTAAAAGGACTCCATGCCTGGCCCCATTTCCTGTACCAGCCACATTGGATACAGGCACTCCTATAACCAAGGCTCCAGGGCAACCAAGGACAAGTATAGTTATGGCTAATTCAATATTTTTGGTGAAAAGCCATACCAAAATTCCCAGTACAAGGACAGCTGGGGTATAGTATTTTGCAAACCTATCTATAAAGCGCTCTGCTTCCGATTTGGAATCCTGGGCCTCTTCTACCAGCTCTATTATCCTACCAAAGGTGGTGTCTTCCCCCACCCGGTCTGCTACAATTTGTAAGGTACCATTATCTAGGATTGTACCTGCAAATACCTTGGAACCCTTTTCCTTGGCCACAGGAATAGACTCCCCTGTAATACTGGCTTCATTGACACTGCCTTCACCAGATATGACGGTACCATCCACAGGTACCTTGGCCCCTGTTTTAACCAGTAGAATATCCCCTACATCCACATCATCCACATCTACTTCTTCAAACTCTCCATCTTCCATCAGTTTTAATGCGGACTCTGGTGCCATTTCCGTTAATTCCTTAATGGCAGAACGGGTTTGATTTAAGGTCCTCTGCTCCAAATAGGCACCAAATAGGAATAGGAATGTAACTATTGCCGATTCCTCATAGTTCTGAATTAAAAAGGCACCAATAACTGCAATTGTAACCAAAAGATCTATACTTACCACCTTTACCCTTAAGGCCTGATAGGCTTGAATAACTATAGGTGCTGCTCCCAATATGGAGGCCACTATCAAGGCCCAGGTAAAGATATCCATATTACCCATGATTCCCTTGCTAATAAAGGCAATTACAATTAGAATTCCACCAATCAATGTAATTTTATTTTTATTCCTTAAAATATACCTTTGCATATTTCCTCCTCTTCCTGCTTTTTATTCTCCTTAGCTCTATGAACATTTTACCATGGCTTTCCTTTAAATAAATTGACCTAAATCAAGAATCACAAATTTTTATGAAAATAAAAAGGGATACATATATAATATATCCCTCTTTTTAGCTTACTATATCAAGCCTATATTTATTTTGCTTTTACAGTCTAATATTACTCCATCCTGCCCCACTTCATCTCTTCCCCATCCTTGTCGTACTTCTTCCTTTTGGCCTTTATCTCTTCCATCTCTATCCTATATATATTGGTCCTATTCAGGCCTGGTTTTATGGCTAAATGGAAATAGTCCATCTTGCTGGGAGTGTATTTTTCACATATTAGCCTTAAGGCTTTAATCCTTTCTTCCTCATCCTCCACCAGGGCAATCCTGCCCTTGACCACCGCCGACTCATACTCCGTTGTAAATACCTTGCTTATAAGTAGACCTATTTTGGATTCATCCTTGGCTATTTCCTCTAATTCCTCTTTGCTGTACAGTTCTGGAACCTTTACATCCCCCACAAAGGCGATACTTACTTTAGGATTCCTTTCAAATATCCTAACCTTTCTTCCATCCATTGCCGAATGGAAATAGAGACTATTGCCATCCCTTACTATGGAAAGGGGAATACCGTAAGCTTCCTCCCCGTCTACCATGGAAAGGACTCCATACTGGGCCTTATCTATAACTTCCAATGCAAAGTCTACACCCATTTCCCTATCCTTACGCCTCATTACCTCACCCCTCTATGAAATATATAATTATATAATATATGAAATAATCCCCCTTCACAATGGATTGTTTGGTTTAATATAAATTTTTTGGGTAAAATGAAAACGTGAACATTATATTAGTTGACATAGCTAAGGCCAAGCAATATAATATTGGGTAATTTTCCTAAAAATTAGAGTAAATTTTTATGGAAGATTTATTCTATGGATAACATATACTAATAATAATCTATTTTTTATCCAGGCAGCCTACCTATGGATGTGATTATGTCCTCTATAGCCAGTGGATATATAGTCCATGGGACATTAAATAAATGTCTCATGGATTTTTTGTAACAGGTTTAGGAGGTATTTAGATGAAGGAAAACAATTTCAAGAAGGTAAAAATAATCCTATTCATAATATTGTTAGTCAATTTGTTAGTAGCTATGCTAAAGATAATAATAGGCTCAATTATAAAAAGTTCCAGTATGACTGCCGACGGATTCCATTCCCTTTCCGATGGTTCTTCCAATATTGTGGGCTTAATCGGGGTCCATTACGCTTCCAAGCCTGAAGATGAAAATCACCCTTATGGCCATCATAAATTCGAAACCTTGGCAGGCTTATTTATAGCCATTATGCTGTTTTTTGTCAGCGGTAGGGTAATATTGGGTGCCATTGAAAGGTTTAAAAATCCCATAATTCCAGAAGTAACAATGGAAAGCCTAATAGTACTTATTATTACTTTGATTATCAATATTGTGGTTTCCACCACCGAGTATAAAAAGGGGAAGGAGCTCAATAGCCAAATCCTTATTTCAGATTCCAGGCATACCAAAAGCGACATATTTATATCCTTAGGAGTCTTGGTAACCCTTATAGGTATTAAATTAGGCCTCCCCCCCATAATAGATCCTATGGCCTCATTGGTAGTAGCTGCTTTTATTATCCATGCAGGCTATGAAATATTTAAGGAAACCAGCGATGTGCTGGTAGACGGTGTAGCCATAGATCCAGAGGAAATAAGGGATATTGTCCTTGGATTTGATGAGGTAATAGATGTTCATAAAATTAGGAGTAGGGGCAATATAAATGATCTATATATAGACTTACACATAGTGGTTGATTCCAAATTGGATGTGGAAAGCTCCCATAAGCTGGTCCATGATATAGAAGATGCCATCAAGGAAAAGATCAATAAAAATTCACAGGTAATAGCCCATGTGGAACCAGATATAGAAAAATTAAATGATTAATGGGGAACCATAATGTGGTATAATAAAATAGGAAAAAAGTACTAGTTATAATAGTAGGAGATGATCATATGAAATTTAAATTGGCACTATTCATAGCTCTACTTACCATGGGAGTTATTTATGGATTATTGTACCACTATACACTTATGCCCATATTTGATAGTGGACTGGTTAACTGCCTAACAGCTGGATCAGTATTTGCTCTGACAACTTACATTATTACCATTGGGCTTTTTGAAAAGTACAAAAAATTGAAGGAGATCAACAACTGTTTGGAAAAGGATATAGTTATGGATAAATTGACCGGCCTATTTAATAGGCGGGCCTTAGAAGGCGACATGCTTAATATGTCAAAGGATAAGACCTATTCTTTTATCTTCTTGGATATCGATAACTATAGGATATTTAATAATAAATTTGGACATAAGGCAGGGGACAGGGTCCTGCAGCTAGTAGGTGAAGCCATTAAGAGTTCCATAAGGGCCACAGATAGGGCCTACAGATATGGGGGAGAGGAAATAGTTATAATATTGGAAAATTGTCCTAAGTATAAGGCCTACAATATTGCAGAAAAAATTAGGACTAAAATAAGCAAAATCGATGTAGCTCCCCTACCCCATATTACAGTTTCCCTGGGAGTGGCAAACTATCCAGAAGATGGAGATAGTATCTGCAATGCCCTGGAAGCCAGCGACAAGGCTATGCTAACTGCCAAAAAAAGGGGCAAAAACTGTACCGTTACTTACAAATGCAATTAAACAGTAGGGAGGGTTCTTGTCTATTTTAAATCTCCATTAAACTAGACAAGAACCCTCCCCTTTGCCCCTTTTACCTATCACTGGCCCTAGGACAGAATCTATTCCTCTTTTTACAAATTATTTCATTGGACCCACAGGAAGGACATATATGCCTGTCCTTGTCATAATCCATGGTAGAGGTTTCGCCACAGTCTAAACATTTGAATTTACATAAACCTGTAGTATAATTGCCTCCCCTTATGTGTATTGCATTGCCCTGGGTCAAGGCTATGGCAACCTTTCTCCTGGCGCTATCAATTATATTTTGAAAGGTCTGCCTAGAAACCTGCATGCTTTCAGCACACTCTTCTTGATTTAGGCCTTCAATATCCTTTAACCTCATGGCTTCTAGCTCTTCCACCTTGAGGGTAATTTCTTCAATCTCGCACCTTCTCTTACCTATTGGCATGAAATAAGTATCCTTGGGAAAGAATTTAACCCTTCTACATTTTATGGGCCTGGCCATCTATTCACCCCCTGCATCTGCTGCACAATCCTATAAACATTATATCTACATCATGTATTTCCAAATCATTTATATCCTCTATGGTCTTATTTAGCTTTAAATATTCTAAAACAACCTTGCTCTCATCAATATCTATTATATCATTACATTTAACACACTTAAAATGAAGATGCAAGGGCTTTCTGCTGTAGACTTTCAGCTCATAATAGCTTACTCCATCAACTATAATTTCTTTTACTATACCCATACTATTAAATATTCTTAGATTTCTATATACTGTGGCAAGGCTTATATTGTTTTCCTTTAGTAGTTGATATATTTCCTCTGCACTCATATGCCTATCAGCAATGGAAAGTTGTTTCAAAATCAATTTTCTTTGCCTAGTAAATTTTAAACCCTTTTTATCCATCAATTTCTCTATAAAGGAAAACTTATCCTCAGCCAAAGCATTATTCATCATATGGCCCATAGGGACACCCCTATATTTTATTCATGACAGATGTCCTTGTGCTGATGCTGCCTACATATGCTTCCTGTTGATTCTAGCTCTCCTTTTAAATATTGCTCAATCACATGACCACAATGGCCCTCGGCACCTACAATAACCTCTATATTGTTTTCATTAAATAACCACTGGGCTGTTTCTCCCATACCACCAGAGATGACTACTTCAATTTCCAATTCCTTTAAAAAATTAGGTAGAAATCCCGGTCTATGTCCTGGATTCTTTACAAACTCCTCTTTTACCACCTTGTCTCCTTCAAGCTCATAAATCATAAATCCTTCACAGTATCCAAAATGCTTGCTTACATATTCGCCTTCCCTTGCAACTGCTATTTTCATCCATATCCCTCCCTAAAATTATTGATTTAAGCAATCTAAATGTTGACAAATATTATCCCACATCTGTCTTATTGCCTTACTTGCCTGACTATCCTCATAGTAGATAATAGGGATCAGTTGGTTAATGGACTTTAGGACCATGTCATCATAGGGTATCTTGCCTACCAAATAGATATCATTGTCTTTACAGTAATTTTCAATTTCCTCTGTCACCTTTTCATTGATATCATACTTATTGATACAGGCAAAAATAAGAACTCCAAAATGCCTGCTTAGCTCAATTGCTCTCTTAAAATCCTCCAAGCCCGACTGGGTAGGTTCTGTAACAATTAATACTGCATGGCTTCCCGTAACTGAAGATATTACAGGGCAGCCTATCCCTGGAGAACCGTCTATAATTATAATAGTGTTACTATGGGCAAATTTTCTGGCATTACTGCGAAGTAGGGTTATGAGTTTGCCTGATCCCTCACTGCCAATCTCCATCTTAGACCTTGAAATAATTCCCTTGTTGGTTTGAGTAATATATACATCAGCGGTTTTTACCTCCTTCAAAGTGATGGCATCTTCAGAACAAACCAAAGTACAAGCACCACAGCCTTCACATTTAAAAGGATCCACCTTGCCGTCTTTTATTGCATCAAACTGACATACCCTTTCACATTCCTTACAGGCAGTACAAGAATTATTATCGATTACCCCTATCTTTTCACCAAAAAACTCTTCCTTTTTTATATTCTTTCCCCTGTAAAATAGATGTAGATTGGGAGCATCCACATCGCAGTCGGCTTTTACTGTATCCTTTGCCAACTCAGCCAGGGCCAACGCTATTGTTGTTTTCCCCGTACCCCCTTTTCCGCTTATCACCGTTAGTTCCAAGGGAACACCTCCCTCAATCTCTCAGTAATACTTTCAAATATTTCCCTATATTCAGGCAATTCTACTAACATTTTGCCTGAAGAATAGGCTTCTGCAGCTTTTCTGTCATAAGGTATAAGCCCTAGTATCTCTATATTTTCTTTTTTGCAATAGCTCTGAATCCTGTCATCTCCTTCCCTGTATTTATTTATAATAACAGCAAAGGGTAGATTGAAACTCCTTACCAGTTCTACAGCCATTTTTAAATCATTAAGTCCAAAGGAAGTAGGTTCCGTTACCAAAATTGCACTATCTGAATACTGGAGGGTACTTACTACATTGCAGGAAGTCCCTGGGGCACAATCAATAAGGTTTACTCCTGCAGGAAGGTTTTTCAACAATTCTTTGATAACGGGTACTGCCATAGCTTCTCCCACATTCAAAATACCCCTTTTGCAAATTACATTATAGTATTGACCTTCCTCAATAGTCCCTATTACCCTCTTTCCAAAGGTTATTGCATTGTGTTTGCATACTATCTGGCAAGCCCGACAGCTATGACAGAGTTTTTCAAATAGCATAATTTCTTTCTTGGTATTAGCCAATGCATTAAACTGACATACTTTTACACATTCCCCACATAGGGTACATCTGCTGCTATCTACTACTGGATAATCCACCTTAACCTCTTTACTTTTTATCTGGGAAGGCTTTAGGAATATGAAGCCATTAGGCTCTTCCACATCACAATCTATGTAATTGGCACCTATAATAACTGAAAGGTTGGTGGATATAGTGGTTTTTCCCGTACCTCCCTTTCCGCTTAATACGGCTAAATTCAATTTATATTCCTCCTCTAAATCCTCTGCCTGCTGCCATACCCATACCTCCATGGGCAGGACCTGGCTGATTTAACTCATCTAAACTACCTTCCTTAAACAGTTGTATAGCCCTTTCAACCTTAATGCTTTCACATGGATATACCTTAATATCAGAGTTTTTGAATAGATTAAAGGCATTAGGTCCCACATTTCCAGTAATGACCACATCCACACCTTCATGGATTATTTGCTGAGCTGCTGCAACTCCTGCTCCACCTTCTGATATTTGTCCCTTATTCTCAATGGCCTTTACCCCTCCTCCTTCAGTATCATAGATTAGAAAGTAATTACACCTTCCAAATCTCACATCCAAGGTACTGTCTAAATCCTTTCCCGTGGAAGAAACAGCTATTTTCATAAGATACACCTCCTATGGTTATTGGCATATGCTAATAACATTATATATTCCTATTATGTTTCTGTCAAATGCCATTTATTCTAAAAGAAAAAAAATATTTTTGCTTATAAACACTTAAAGGATCCACTTTTTATTAATATTTTTTTGACATAAATAAAATAATGAAATAACAAATAATAACATAATGGAGATATTAAATAGGGTATTATATATAGGGTCACCTGTAATAGTAAATTTAAGTATATCAGTTCCATAGGTTAGAGGTAGACAGTAGGATATAAGCTTCAAAATATTAGGTAACTCTTCAATTGGTATGAATAGTCCACATAAAAATAACATTGGAAATCTAAAAAGTTTGAAAATGTTTGAGCTTCAAATACCTCCTTAGCAGATACGGCAATTAACAAACCTAGTAAGGCAGAAGTAACTGCTATTAATATAACTACAATAACCGTTATGCCCCAGCTAATTCCACTTAAATCTATGAAAAAGGCTGCAAAAACAAGGGGCACAAATCCATTTATAGTTCCAAATATTATGGCTCCCAATATTTTAGCAATTACTAATATATTTGTACTTATTGGAGCCAACAATAATCTATCAAAGGAGCGAGCTTCCAATTATCATATTGATGGTGGAAGTCTTACCTGCCCCATTTGGACCTAAGAATCCAAATACTTCCCCCTTGTTAATACTAAAGGAAATACCATTAACTGCTTGAATATCTCCGTATTTCTTTTTAAGATTTGTTACGGTGACAATTGGCATTGTTGTTTACACATCCTTTCTTTTCAGGTCTACAAGTTCCCCGTTTTATAGCAGCAAGTTCTTTAATCTGTGAGGAAAGTTGGTGCAGCATATCCCGATCCACATCATAGTGCATGAAGTATCCCCTTTTCTCCCCTACAATTAATCCTGCTTCCCTTAAAACCTTTAAATGCTGAGATATGGCTGATTCAGACAAGTGAAGTTTCTTTGATAAGGCCCTTACACAATAATTCTTTTCCAATAATAACCTTATGATTTTGAATCTACTTTCATCGGCCATGGCCTTTAGTACCTTTATCATTTCCATAATCAACCCTCCTTTAAATTTAATTAAGCCTACACTTAATTAAAGTATAGGCTTGTTTTTTGTTTAAGTCAACACTTAATTGTTATATAAAATTGTCATTAACAAAAATAATAAATTTTTTTATATCAATGAGATTATTCTTAATAATGTCATATATTATATTTTTATCTATTTTTATATATTCATGGGATAATATATTTCTGAGGCCTACCATTTTCTTATAAATCTTAGTTTCCTCATCACTTAAATATTTTTTCTTATTTAATATGCTGAATGCTTCACCTAATGTTTCTGGATTACCCAGATTGTTATCTACAACAATATGCGTCGCTATATCAATCATCATATTTATTGCTATAAACAAATTATATTCTACTACATCTTGTATAATATCATTCTTTAAAAACTCTTCCAAAGATACTTCCTTAAACCTTTCTATTTTACTTAAAGAAGTAGATAATTGATTTAATCTCTGTTTGATTACTTCTACATCAACCATTCCATTTCACCTCTTTTTTCAATCTGTCAATATTACTATTGTATGACAGATCTAAATATCTCTTCATATCACTATACTCAAATAAGGTTCTCACCTTAAACCTGGTTTCTATAGATTTATCACGAGAAAACAATAATACATTGTTTTTGTATATTTGGAATTTTAATAATGGTGGAGCTTCATTTAATAGGATTAGATCAACTTCCCTTTTACAAATTTCTGATAATTGCATTTTGATTTCAAGGTATGTATCTATATCCATTTCCTCCCTCAAATATACTGCAATATCCAAATCACTATCTTTTCTTATTTTTTCTCGAGCATAAGAACCAAATATATAGGCAAAAATTATGTCTTCGTATTTCATCAGAACACTCTTACACTTTTCAATAATATCCATCTTTTCAACCCCTAACTATATATAGGATTATAACTTTAGTTTAAATTATTATATCATAATCATTTGTATAATTTTGTAAAAACTAGCCCAATTATTTTCCCCATTTGGCTTTCATAAAACATAAAGTACTATATAACCCGATTTATAAGCCTTTCCGTTTCAGAGATAAGCTCCCTAAGCATAGTTACCCCTTCCTTTGTCCTATCCTCATCACTGGAAAGCAATGTAAAGATCCTATCCACCCTTTCTTTATAATCCTCTGGTTTAATATTAAAGCCATCAATCATCTTAACAGCCTTCTTCTCATTAATACAGTATTCTTCATTTAATGCAAACAAAACCTGATTTAAACAGGAGATACTCCTGAAACAATGTCCACATACATAATAAATGTCATCCTTATCCACATTATCCTCAGCAAACATGAGGGAAAAGGAGGCTTCAAACATAAAATATCCAATCATTGCATCTTTTAAAGCTTTAGGATAAGGAATGGTCTTAGATTTCAATTCTGAAATTTTGCCCTTAGGATCAAAGAGTATTCTACATATGGATATTTCACCCATGTACATCACATTTAAATAGGCATGGGGATGACCTGTCTGATAATGAGAAGAAACCTTCCCTTCTAAACAATCATCTATAACCCGGGACACCCTTTTTATGTCACGGAATATAAAATCCACATGATACCCATTGATTACAAGCCAACCTCCACCATTAATCCAGGGACCCCATTCCCCTAGGGATGTTATTAAACCTTCCCTATGTTCATCGTCTAGTTTTGTGGCAATCTTGTTTAACTTTTCAATATCAAAGCCTTCTGCTTCATCATAGTATATTCCAATATCTATATCGGATCTTTCATGATGGGTACCTCTGGCTCTAGAACCTCCTAAAACTATCCCAATTATACCGGGAATTCCTTCCAGTTCTCTAGTGACTGTATTCAAAATATTTTCTACCAATATTTCTCACCTCAGTTTTTAATCTTAATATCACTTTTCCTGCTAACACAAATAGCCTAATTGCTGGGGCCAATTGTCCAATATTAGGGCTACTGTGTTAAGTATATTTTCTTAAGCTTCAACAGCCCCTTTATTTCAAATCCCTTTTTATCACTATATAGCTCCTAATAGCATCTTCCAGCCGCTGCCTAAGAAATATATGGAGAATACTATTATAAATATACCTAATAATAAAATAATCCGGCGATATACAAGATCATTTATTAGTTTCTTACCTCTGGAAAATGCTATGGAAACTGCTGAAAACCATACAAGGTCAGATAATATATGTCCCATAAAAAAGAAGAAAATGCCTATTAATCCTGAAGCATAGGACTGGCGTATAAATTCCATACCTGTTGAGGCCCACCAGAGAATAAAGTATGGATTGGTAGCACTTACAAGGGCTCCCGCCAGTACCAAATTCCCCATCCCTGTACTATTCTCCCCTCTTTGATCCTCCAATGAAACCGATTTATTAACGCTAGACCTTATCATACCATATCCCATCCAGGCAAGAAAAACACCACCAATTAATCCTATAAGTCCTGCAACTATGGGATTGGAAAAGAAATCTTTAAGTCCCAATATCATGATAATAATCAATATAAATTCCAGTATTCCATGGCCTAATACTGTCAAAGGGCCAGCTATCCATCCCCTTTTAAGACTGCCATCTATGGTAACCCCTAGCATGGGCCCAGGCATCATTGCTCCTGAAAAGCCTATTAAAAATGCACTAATAAATATTCCCCACAAAACCATATTAATTAACACCTCCCAACTACAAATAGTTATTCAAAAGGACAAACCTTTTTACATCCCAGATATTGTATCTTATATCAAATATATATATAATCTATTATACATTACCAAGTTAGTATTTACTGTAATATATTAAAACAAACATGCTTATATGGAGGTAATATTATGTCAACCAATCTGAAGAAGAGTGCAGCCAAGGTACAAGCTGCCCTTGATGAGCTGGGATATGAACTCAATATACTGGAATTTCCAGCATCCACCCGCACTGCCCAGGAGGCTGCAAATGCCATAGGCTGTACTGTAGGCCAAATAGCAAAATCATTGATATTTAAGGGAAAAGAATCTCAAAAACCTATACTGATAATTGCCAGCGGTGCCAACAGGGTAAATGAAAGGTTGGTAAAAGAATACATAGGGGAGAAGTTGACAAAGGCCGATGCAGATTTTGTTTTGGAAGAGACAGGCTTTGCAATAGGTGGTGTTCCACCGGTTGGACACACTAGGCCCATAACCACCTTTATAGATGAGGACCTAATGCTGTATGATGAAATATGGGCAGCTGCCGGAACCCCCAATTCCGTTTTTAAACTTACTCCCCAAATTTTGGTGGAGATAACCAAGGGGAGGGTAATTAAAATAAAGTGATGAAGCTAGAAAGTTAGTGCCTGGTATTCACTTTTATAAAACTTAAATTGATAGCCCCTATCCTAAGGATAAGGGCTATCAATTTTCAACCTCCAAAACCTTTATTAATTTAATCTTCCTTTCGAATCCCCCTCTTTTCTCCCTCTTTTCCAACCTTATCTTTTCTGCTTCTTCTATAGATATATTCTTAAACTCCAATATAGAATATATGACCTCCAGAATATCTGCTATCTCCTCTATATTTTCACTTTCAATATATTCTTTAACCTCTTCAACTAATTTTTTATTTAGCTCACCTTCATACTCTTCATCGTCCATAATTTCAATAATACATTCTTTGCCACTTTCATTTATTATTTTAGGAATCTTGTCTCTTACTAATTTCCCATATACTTTCTCCATAATTTACCTCCTATCCCTTATATGGTACAAGTTGGGGCTTTAAGTTTCTAATTCCTCCCCTTGGATCATCTACATCTCCATCATATCTGGGAATCATATGAACATGAAGGTGCATTATGGTTTGACCTGCACTTTCATCTATGTTTATTCCAATATTGTATCCTGTAGGTCTATATTTTTCATCCAATATTTTCTTGCATTCATGTATTAACTCATATATGGAAACAATCTCTTTCTCTGTAGCATCAAAGAAGCTCTTGAAATGCCTCTTTGGAATTATGAGTAGATGTCCTAAATTTACAGTTGGCTTTTCACCCTTTGCTATTAAATCTTTATCCATTTGCTTCTGCCTTTCAGATGCTACTACATATGCTCCAGGTCTATACTCCTTAATATTGAAAATTCTATGAAGAGAATAAGGCATATTGAATAGATTTGCATTATCAATAAAATCAAACACCATTAGATACTCTTTGCCTTCACATAATCTCATACCCCTGCCTAACTGCTGTAAGTATAAAGTTTTTGACATAGTAGGCCTTGCCATAAACAGTACTCTAGTTTTAGGGCTGTCCCAACCTTCATTTAATAGATCACAGGCACATAGAACATTTATATCTCCATTTTCATATTCAGATAATATTTTCTTTCTCACCGAATCCTTTAAAGAACCAGAAACAGCCTCTGCATTAATTCCATTTTCTCTAAACAGCTCTGCAATTTTCTCAGCATGATCAACTGATGCACAAAATACCACAGTCTTCTTATCCTTCACAAACTTCAAATATGTATCTACAATTAACTTATTTCTTTCTGGAACAAACAATTTGCTTTCTAGATCTCTAGAATTATACTTAATTCCATTTATTCTAACTTCAGATAAATCCACATTAGTCTTTATTCTAATACATCTAATAGGAACCAGCTCTCCAATTTCTACAGCAGTTTGTAAATCAAGCTTATGAGCTACATTTTGAAATAGTTCCAGTATATCTTCTCCATCCATTCTCTCTGGTGTAGCTGTAAGACCTAAGGTAAATTTAGGTTTAAAGTATGATAGTATTTTCTTGTAGGTATTTGCAGCACTATGATGGCATTCATCAATTATTATATATCCAAAATCATCTGGTTTGAACATTTCGATATTTTGAGCTACATTTTGTATACTTCCACATACTACATAGGCATCTTCTTCCTTCGCCTCTGCTACATAAAGGCCTACATCTGCATCTTCCCAAATATTATCAAAGGTATCCTTGGCTTGGTAAACTAATTCTTTTGTATGAGCTAAAAACAAAGTCCTTTCTCCTACATTCCTTGCATCACTTACAGCTGTTACAGTCTTGCCTGTTCCAGTTGCATGGTATAGTAGAGCTATGGTTTCTCCATTATTTCTCATTTCCTCAAGATTTTCTATTGCCTCCTGCTGATGCTCCTTTAATTCTATGATCTTTCCCCTCTGTTTTGGAAGGTAATCCTCAAAATATGAAAATAAGGGCATTTCTCCTAAAAAAGTTATCAGCTCATCTTTGACCTTGTCTGGCTGAGATTTTAGCTGATTATATGCCCATCTATATACCTTCCAGTTATCATATATAAGGCTGTTTTGCTTTAAAAGGTCATCATAATATTTATTTCTGGATATTTCACTTGGGTCATGAAATCTTCCTCCATCTATTTCAATAGCTATTTTCAAGCCCTCACTTAAAAGAGCAAAATCTATGTATCTATTCTTGCCATATATATCTGTGAAGGGATATTGTATAAATAGATATTGGGATTTTTCAGGTCCAAAGGTGTCACAAAAAAGCTGAACAAATAGGTCTTCTGCATAGCTATGCACTTTTCCAGTATACTTTTTTTAGCCATAGCCATCACTCCACATAATATAATTATAATTATGGATATTATATCACTTTTTTACATATTTTGTTCAGAGTTTAAGATATGTGAAATATATACTTACAAAAAAAGTACATATAAGGTTAACACCACCTAATATGTACTCCCATCTTTTATATATTATAGTACCTACTTTATCTACAGCTCCTTTTACTTTATTCCTCAAATAGCTTCAAATACTCACCACAGCCTTCCTTTTCCAGATCCTCCTTTCTTATAAATCTTAAAGCTGCACTATTGATACAATACCTAAGCCCTCCCCTATCCCTTGGACCATCTGTGAATACATGGCCTAGATGAGAATCTCCATATTTACTTCTAACCTCTGTCCTTCTCATACCGAAGCTTGTGTCTAACTTCTCTACTATATTTTCCTTGTCTATTGGCTTTGTAAAACTAGGCCATCCACAGCCTGCATCATACTTGTCCTTGGAGCTAAATAGTGGCTCCCCTGAGACTATGTCCACATATATGCCTTCTTCTTCATGGTTCCAATATTCATTTTCAAAGGGCCTTTCCGTTCCATTTTCCTGGGTAACCTTATATTGTATAGGAGTTAACCTTTTTATTAACTCCTCCTTATCTGGCTTTCTATACACAATATCACTCTCCTTATACATATTTTACCCTATAAATGACTAAAAATATTTTGGAGTTTAACTTGACACAAAATGATTTTATAACTATAATAAAATTGTAACTATTACAAATTTGTATATATTTTAAAATACATATAAAGGAGGAAATATGATGGATACTAAGGACCTAGTGCTAAAAGTATTAAAAGAAAGTGAGGAAGCTCTAAGACCAGGACAAATTGCTGAAAAGGCTAATATAGACAAAAAAGAAGTGGATAAGGCAATTAAGGCCTTGAAAAAAGAAGAATTGATTGTATCACCAAAGAGATGCTACTATACTGCTAAATAGATGGGAATGGATAATATGGATCTTAACAATGGGGAAATCATGGACTATTTGAGGGAAAAGGATATTAAACCCTCAAGTATCAGGATTAAAGTTTTAAAATATCTTATGGATAATCAGATTCATCCTACTGTAGATGATATATACAAGGGTATAGGTGATGACATACCTACTTTATCTAGAACCAGTATATATAACACTGTAAACTTGTTTAAGCAAAATGGTGTTGTAGTTGAAATCAACCTGGGTGAAAAGGAAAGTAGATACGATATAAATACTAAGCCCCATGGGCATTTTAAATGTGAAAAGTGTGGGAATATATATGATTTCCCTCTTCCTGAAAATCTCAATAAAAAATTAAGCAATTTTACAATAAATAGGATGAGTATCAACTACTACGGACTCTGTCCAGATTGCAGAAAAGAGTCAGAATAATAAACATTATAAAAAGCCCACTAAAATCACGCCCACACAAATTAAGTGAGTAAGGATCAACCTTACTCACTTTTTTGTATTACAGTAAAATACTTATATGGTGGACATTATTTCTTTAAAATCCTCTACCAGCTGCTTGGTCCTTTCTTCACCTATTTCTGCCATGCTTTTTCCCATATCTAAATAATATACGCTTAAGAATTCATCTATCTTTTCCTTAAAGCTAGGATCTATCCTGTTATAGAAATTGCCGAAGGCAAAGGCTATGGCTATGAAGGGATCCTTTTCTATAAAATTAGCATCTGCTATTCCTCCAAGCTCATACTTTTTGCAATTGAATATGGAGCATAAAGTAACTTCTATCTGGTAAGCATAATCCTTAGCATTAAACACCAGAAAACCTCCTTTCTAACACAAAAGTAACTATCCTATCTTACGTTTATGTTAAGCTCAAAGGTCTCTACTTATATTTTATCACATTTTAAGGCTTTCTTCTCCTGTAACAATCTATCTATCTCCTCCTTTGGAAGGGGCTTATAGAAATAATAGCCCTGAACTCCATTACATCCTAGTTCAGTTAGGATATCTACTTGCTTCTTTGTTTCTACCCCTTCAGCAATTATTCTAAAGTCTAAATCCCTTCCCAGGTTTACTATGCTTTTAAAAACAATCCTGTTCTTTTCACACTCTATGTTATCTATTATGGATTTGTCTATCTTTAATGTGCTAATTGGAAATTCTATAAGGGAGATTACATTGGAAAAACCTGTTCCAAAATCATCTATGGCTATTTTAAATCCATTATCAATAAGGTCCTTATTATTCCAACATTTTCTTTGCAGGTCCCCATAAGGGTTCCTTCTGTAATCTCTATTTCCAGTAGGGAGTGGGGAAACTTATATTTTTCACATACCCTTAATAGGATGGAGATGAAATCCTTTCTTTTCAATTGAATTGGCGATATGTTTACGGATATGCTTTCAAAGCTATGACCCTTTTCCCGCCACTGGGAGGCTGTTTTTATGGCTTCTTCCAGTACCCAGTTTCCAACCTGGACTATGTATCCCTTTTCTTCTGCAATGGGAATAAATTCTCCTGGGGATATAAAGCCTAGTTTATCATTATCCCATCTTATTAATACTTCCAGGCTGCTAATCTGATTGCTTGAAATATCCACCTTAGGCTGATAGTGTAGATAGAATTCATTTTTATCCATGGCATTTAATATTTCGCTTTCTATGATGGTCTTCCTAAAATAGGATTCTGCTACTTCCTTATTGAAGATAGTATATATATTTTTCCCGGAAAGCTTGGACTGACGCACTGCAAAATCACAGAACTTTAATAGTTCATTTTCATCGGAGCTATCTTCGGGGAAAAAAGCCACTCCCATGCTTAGATTTATATAGATCTGGTTGTCCATGATCTCCAAAGGCCTTTCAAAACATTCATATATCTTATGGCATAATCCTTCTATTTCACTTATATCATCAAAATCATACACCATTATCATAAACTTGTCCCCTGGGAATTTGGCCAGTTCACAGGAATGGTCAAGGAGGGAGTTGAGTAGGTTGGAAAATTCTTTTATTACCAAATTGCCAAACTGAAAACCATAGGTATTGTTGATGGTAATGAAGTTGTCTATATCAATATATACCAAGGCCCCCCGCCTATTTTGACTTATGGCAGTTTTAATTGCCCCTTTAAGCTTTCTTAGGAAGAACTTATCATTTATCAAATTGGTCAGGGTATCATGGCCTTCATGGAGCTTGTTCCCTGTTACATTTAACATAAGGACATGTAATATCCTGTCCTTTATACTTTCATCTTCCAAAAATTTTCCCTTTATTAGTACCCATTTAGTCTCACCGATTTTAGTTTTTACCCTGAAGGTGCTGGGATAAAATATGGTATGCCCATGCAGGTAGTCTTCTAAATCCTGTATTGCCAAATCCCTGTCCTTAGGATAAACTATAGCATTTAGATACTGGTACATATTGTTTATATTATTAAATTCATAACCGGTTATCTTTTCAGCTATATACATTTCTTCTTTGTCAATATTCCATTTGCATATTCCAATGTCCCCCACATTTAAGGCATGCTTATATATTAGGTCAAAATCCCTTACTTGAATATGATCTTTAGTATTAGTAGACATACAAATACCCCCTAAAGATGGAATGACCTTTATTTTTGTATAATACCCATTTTTCCCCTCTATTTTTGTAATTTTTTCTTTTTTGACTATAAAACCAAAAAATATTGCTTATGGAAGTATCGGGAGGATTCCACTACTTTGGACTAATGCTATTTCATCTATTGCCAAAGGGATTAAAGCTCAATAAAGTGGAGGACTTAATCATATAGATATGATCAAGTCCTCATAGAAAATTGTATTTCTCTCTTTACTTTATTTGCTGGAATCTAATTCATTTGATATTCATATTCAAAATGCAGTCTTTCTCCCCTTGCCAATTGGCTATCATAACCCATTAACAAATCCTTGGATTCTTTGAATTAAATAGGACTGTGGTTACTATGGCTTCCCCCTCTTCTTTTTTCTGTTTCTCTAGCATGGAATTGTAGCCACCTATGGTATCACTTTCCAATCCGCTCATTGATCTATTTCTATCCAATATAAATACCAGTTCCGTTAAACCCTTTTCCATTCTATCCTCCTCCAATTAATTGTTAATCAGAGGATGACAAAATGGATCCCCTTATTGGTCCCATGCTAGGCGACAATTTTTTTTCAATAAGAAATTGAGTTTAAGAAAATTTAATTTCCCACTCCATTAATTTGTTATCTAAAACCAGAAAAAGCCTATTCAAAATACCCTACAAGTAACATAATGTTCTTATACAACAATCAGGGAAAGCTTTGGCAAATATGGAAAGGAGTTAGAATTTAGAAAAACACAAGCAAAATAGGATAACTTAAGAAATATACTCAACTTATTTTAAGTTCAAATGCAGGATTAAGTTGAGAAAAGGAGAGATGTTATGAAAAGTTAATGTTAAGCCTGCAGGCTATTTAAAGGATGGTAATAAATATTCTATATACATATTTTCCAATGATGGCAATAGATACGTTGTCAATTTGAAAGCTATAATGCAAAATCCATTGACTTCTCTCAGGAAACCCTCTTATTAGTACCCCCAAATCCGGAAAAGGGCTTTAACTATCCATATTATTTGACGAACGCTTTCCTGATAAATGGAATAAGAAGATAGATATTATCAACCAATTAGGTTATGGAGATAATTATCAGTTCCATATTTACAAAGGAATAGGCCACAACATATGGGACAATATGTATGAGGATATTGTGAAATTCTTTAAAGCCAATATGGGGGACAAGTTTAATAAAATAATCCCTCACATAAGTGCATATTAAATAATAAGGCAAAGGGTGGGTTGAATATATCTAATCCACCCTTTTCAAGTAAGTGCCTAAATTATTCCCTCTAATAATTCATCTTCTGTAACTTTCATCTTTTCCATAGGAATAATTACGCTGTTAAATAGTTTTTTCTTTTTATTTAACAATTCATTTAGCTTTACTTCTACAGTAATTCCCCTATCACTAACACTTATTGGATAGTATACTTTAACATCCCTTTTCTGTCCTATTCTATAGACCCTGTCAGTGGCCTGTTTTTCTACAGCTGGATTCCATTCTCTAGTGTAGTGAATTACATGATTTGCTCCAGTTATATTCAACCCTACCCCAGCAGCCCTAGGTGACAGTATCAACACATTAAAACCATCTTTACTTTCAAAGTCTGAAATAATCTTTATCCTATTCCTATTCATATCTCCATTAATAACATTAGGCCATATTCCAAATTCATTAAATATAACCTTTCTTAATATCTGTTGCATATTTCTGTATTTAGTAAATATAACAACCTTTTCATTTAGTCTTTCAATATTCTTTAATAGGCTTAGAGTATCCTTTAATTTATTACTTTCTTTAATTAATGTTTTAGGTTCTATATTTAGATTCCCTGTTACTATCCTAGGATGACTACATATTTGAATTAATTGTTGCAAGTAGGCCAATACAAACCTTTTGGAATCTTCACTTTTTATTCTATTTATTATCTGTACATAAAGTTGCTCCTGATAATTAGATAAATTGCTAAATATAAACTCTTCCTCAATTTCTGGCAAATTATCTAGCTTGTCCTCTTTAATCCTTCTTAAAAATACAGGTTCAATAGTTTTTATTAGTTCATTGCTTTTATTATTAATCAATTCTGTATTACCTATATTTTTTTCAATAGGTACTTGAAATTCTCTTCTAAACCAAGAATAGTTTCTTAACAACCCTGGTTGTACAAAATCCACTATAGACCACAGTTCACTCAAACTATTTTCCACTGGGGTCCCTGTAATAGCAACAGGAATTTTTCTTTTTTGAGCCTTCACAGCAGAAGCAATAAGAGTAGTAGCGTTTTTTATTTTCTGAGCTTCATCTATGGCCAAAAGATTCCAATCTATTTCCCCTAATATCACTTGATCCCTAACCAAAGTCTCATAAGTAGTAATTACAATGTCAAAATCCTTTATTATTTGAGAATCTTTAATTCTCTCACTTCCTCTATGAATATAGATAGAACCCAATCCATAAGTAAACTTCTCTATTTCACTAATCCAGTTATCTATTAATGTTGCTGGAACTACTATAAGGGATGGTTTTAATTCATTAATCTCTTTTAAATAAGCCATAAAAGCTATTATTTGTAAAGTTTTGCCAAGCCCCATGTCATCAGCTAGTAGACCACCTAACATTTGGTATTTCAACAACTTTAACCAGTTAAATCCTTCTTTCTGATATGTATACAAGTTTGCATTAAGATATCTGGGCTTTTCATATTCAAAAATCTTTTCCTTTGCCAACTCCTCTTTCAACCTTATAAAATTATTGCTGTATTCAAGTTTTTCAATGTTATCATAAATTTCTAGTACATAATGTAAATTCTTAATATTCACCTTTCCATTTGAAAACATATCTTTTAATTGGCTCTGGGCTTCTAAAAACTTCTCCCCTTCATTATGGTCTATTTCTATCCACTTACCATTATAATAAATATAATCTTCTCCGTTTCTTTTGGCTAATTCTAACATATTTGCATATTCTTTTAGGTTAATAATAGAGTTATCCTCTTCAAAGGTATTTAATTCATCATCTAAGTCTAAACTAATGTTTAATTCCTTCTCTAATCTTATTTCAGTATTAAATTCAAACCAGCCTGTACTAGAATCTCTTTCACAATCTACAAAAGGTCTAACCTTATAAGTCCTTATTTTTAAACCCTTAACCCTATCGCTAAATTTATCTAAATCTATCCCATCGGGCAAAAACTCACTAGGATTTTTTATAAAACGTGGTACCTGACTCCCTTTTATAATTTTATTTTCTCTAATCTTATTAAAATTACTTGCAATAATCTCATCCAAAAAAACTCTTTTCCTTCCTTTTTCATCAGTAAAAGAATTAATGGTAGATACATTATCTATATTCATTAATACTTCATTAGTATACCTATCTAACCCTTCTAAATAGGGTATTAATTCGATTAATGTATCATCATGTTTATTAAACTCTATATCGATTCTTTCAGGAAAATAATACTGCTCATTTTTTATATAATCATCTATCTCAGCATTGGCTTTTTCTGCTTTTCTTTTTACCTTTGCCAAATGTATTGCTTGCCTATTTATATCATCTGTTACACTATAATTATCTATTTCTTCTAGTAATGCTAACTGCTCTTTAGAAAGCAACATTTCAATATTATCAAATATTATTATATTGCCATATCTTTTATAAAAACCATCTAAAATACCATACTCTTCACTTATTAAGCTATAATCTATATTAAAATTCTTATTACCAACATAATTCCTTGATTTAACTTTTATTCTGATGTCATTATAATGTGGAAGTTCTAGTTGTTTTAAGATTTCTTTCTTCATTTCATATAAGTTAATTCCTTTAATAATATAGCTATTTCCTATAACTTCCAATAAATCCTCAAGCCAAAGATCTTCTAATATCAGTATCTTAAAATATTTATCAGATGCTAAGATTGATTTTATTATGTTCTTATTCTTATTGATAGGAAATTCAATTCTTGCACTATTTCTTCCCTTTTTAAATCGAATATCTATTAATATTCCTTCATCAATATAAGAAATATTAATATCTATTGGATCTATAGTTTTGAACATAATTCTTGACACCTCTGATTAAATTATGAGTCCTGTATTGCCAACCTTTATTATGAATTACTCTTTCTAATACAATATGTCTGTATTTAAGGTTTGTATCACTATATACAGTATTCATATTTATATATTTTCTAAAGTACCTATCAAAATCAGATTTCCTATAAATGTAAGCTGCATTTCCTATGTTTCGAAATTCAATAACTACAAATTCTCCAAAGTCTATAAACAGTTGCCTTTCATTGACATGCAACAATTCAGCTTCTAAATTCTTTATATAATCATACCAAAAAATATACCTTTCATCTCCTCCGAAAAATTCTTTCATGTGTTTTTGTGCAAGCCATATTTTATATTTTTCTACTGCCAGGTTGCTTATATTTCTCCATATATTGTCCATTAAACCATCTTTAGGATCCCCGTAAGTATAATATATATGGTTTAATACTGGGTCCTGAAATTCTTCTATTTCTAAAATAGTTAAATAATTGTTCATAAATGCTATTTTTTCATCCAGTATATAAGTTTCAAATATACCTAAAATTTCATTTATATCCCCAAATAAATAGTACTCTTTATTACAAATTGTATATAAATGCTTTCTACAATCTCTATAAATCTGTGTATCCTCATTAAATTTAAAGGCTAACATAAAAGGATTAAAGTCCTTTTTTATTTTTAAACAGGATTGAACAATAGTTGCAACTAAGTCATCTTGTCTCAACCACTTCTTTATTATTTCTAATTCATTTTTACCAATATTTAAAATTCCATGGGAGTTTTCTGAAAGATTTAAAAACTGTATTAAATGTCTATTGAACTCTTTATTGTAATAATGATTTTTAAATCCTTCAAATAGGATCTTTATAAACTGCTCTCTAAATCTATTTTTTAGAATTATATAAACTTTTTCCAAATCTATATTGTATTGGTTTTTAGGCATATAAACAGCCAATAGAAAAAGATCTTCCCTTTTTAATCTATATGAAAAGCTTAAAAGCTCCTCCTTGTTTAGGCTATTTATCTTATTAACTAACTCTCTCAAATATTCATCATCTATAGCTAATTTTAGATCTCTTTCATTAATATTTTGATGCCTCGTTTTAATATCTTCCTCTACACTCAATAACTTTCTAGGTGTAAATATAAATTTGAAATTACTTAGCATTTTCATCACCTAATAAGTCTTGCATCTGATAAATCATTTCTTCATCCTTGAGCCTAAATTTGAATTCTACTCTTCTGGATTTTTCAACATCAATATTTCTATCTTCTTTCATAATGGGATTGCTAAAAGATCTTCCATTGGCAGTAAGCATAGATTTTAACACTTCATTTTCTTCTTTTGTTAATTGGCCAAACTCATCACTTAATATGTACTTTACTACTTCAAAGGCTCTTTTTTGTGATAATTCTAGATTGTACATGTAAGACCCTTGGTTATCTGTATGACCTTCAATTATAATTTCTGATATATACTGTCTATTATTTTCATTTAGTAATACCTAAATATATTTTGGTATAAAGGATTTTAAATAATTCTTTCCAGTATCCTTTATATCGTATTTATCATAATCAAAAAAAACTCCTTCACTAAAAGTTATTGAACCTGTTTCTGGATCTATATTCAATTGGAGTTCAGAGTCCTCAAATTCCTTCCTTAGCTGTTCTACTATCATCTGTCTTACACCAAGTATCCTATTCACTTCGTCTTCCTTTTCTTGAAGTAATACCTCTTTATCATGTAATAAATCCTCTTGAATATTTAACTGTAAAATTGTAATAGTCAAAAACAGGATAAAGATCATTAAAAGGCCAGACATCATATCAGAAAAAGATGACCAGTATTCTGGTAAATTTTCCTCCTCTTCAATTAGTAAGTCGTTCTTTTTTATCATGATATAACCTCTCTCTTATTTTCATTTAAAATGATACTTATATCTTTATAAATACCATTTATTTCATCTATAGTTTCAGACAACTTGTTAATATTTTTTTTCAACTCATCAACTAGCATGGAAATGGCTATTGGTAAATCATCTATCGTTTGTTGTACTTCTAATATTGTGCCACTTATTCTTCTAGATATTTCTGAAAGACTATTATCAAATATACTAAAGGTAGCATTAAGTCCTTCATCTAGATTATGAACAAAAACCTTGGAAGAATTTTGTAACTCTTCTATAATAAAGTTTAAACTATTCATTGAATTCTCCACGCTGTTAATTAATCTATTTAAACTGTTTTCTGTATACTCATAAGACTTATTTATCTTCTCATATATGTTGTTTAATCCTTCTAAAGTTTCACTATTATATGCAGATAAGCCATTAAGCTCAAATAAAGCCCCTTCCATCTTTTCAATTCCTTCTGCAACTTGCATATTAATTAAATTAAATCTATCAAACAGATAAGTAAAATTGGAAATTACCTCTCCTGCACTAATATTGATTTCCTTTTGATTTAATGCACTTTCCTTTATTTGTTCAATCAATTCTTCTAAACTCGATTTAGTTTCAATATGCCATTGAGTAAAATCAACAATGGCTTTTTCTAACCCATCAAATTGAAATTCTACAGTATCATTAAGCTTACTAATAAAGTCATCAACCATAGCATTTAAGGCAACAGTTTGTCTATCTGATGCATGTGTTGTAAAATTATCTATCATATCATTCATTGATTTTATGCTAGGATTAATATCACGTTGAACTATTCTGTTTAAGATTTCATCTATATTGGGAAGTATAGATTG
This sequence comes from Tissierellia bacterium, assembly GCA_012728725.1. Classification (GTDB taxonomy): domain Bacteria; phylum Bacillota; class Clostridia; order Tissierellales; family Tepidimicrobiaceae; genus JAAYEM01. Next base: position 29,405 of record JAAYEM010000041.1, read on the forward strand.
GTTTATACTATTTGATAATACCTTTGAAAATTCTAATGAAAAGTCTGTTGCTAAGTGTTTAATGGAATTTGTTGCTTCTCTTTGCAACTGGATGATTTCATTGTAAAATGTAGAAGAATTAAATACAGGATATTTAGTGTTAAATGTATTGTAGAACTGATCCAATACTTTTATATAATATTTATAACGCTTTCTATCAGTATAAGACCAAAATATGGATGCAGATATTCCAACAATAGATGTTATAAAAGCCAAAGACATACCAGATGTTAGTAATATTATACTATCCTTTAATCTTTCCGTAGTTTCTACATCTATTTTACTTACTCCTCCCTGCAAACCTAAAAATGTCCCTAAGATCCCCAATGCTGTTAATGTACCAGGTATAAGCTCAGCTATTTTTCTTTTTCCAGGATTATCTATTATATTAAACTTGCTAAAATGCCCATGTATTTCCGGTATCCTACCTTGTATTATATTGTTTCTGACATAACTTGTATAGTTTTCCCATTTATTCAGTAGAAATTCATTTCCATTAAAAAAGTCTTCTTCTTTAACTATCTTTAGCCTATCAGGCAATTCTCCTCTAATATCTTCTGATTTAGCAATAAAGTTTTGTATATCCTTTATATTCCTTCCAACCTCTTTATGAAGCACACGAAACGATACTACAGCTACTAAAACTATAAAAGTACAAAAAACATCATTAAAACTAATTACATTTTCAACATTGTAAATAAATTTATTTATAAGTTCAGCAAATATACTCAACTTAAACCTCCTTAAAATATTAATAGATATTTATATCTTTCGACAATTTCTTAAGAAATCCTCCTTCTTTGTTTAAAATATTGATCTTAGAATTTTCTAAAATTCAAGGAAATTTGTATTTATTTACATTTATCCTCGGATTAGATAAAGAAAGAATATCTGCTGAAAGATTGAATTAATTAATAAATAGTATTTTTGATACAGTAAAGCATCTACAAATATAAAATTAGGCAATTTTAAATGTGATATACTAATACATGCCTCAATAATTTATTTACAAAAATTACAATAGAATTTAGTAAATCATATGTCAATAGTCAATGAAAATGTCACATAAGAACATAGAAATTTATTCAGTGAAAATGTCACTTTTAATGATAAAAAAAATATATAACCGCATTTATTCCACGGTCCTATTGACATGGGGCCCCTGACCCCTCTGGAC
>JAAYEM010000042.1 GCA_012728725.1 Tissierellia bacterium
CCCAGGTAATGGAAGCTATGGGAAGCCAAATGACCAATAAGTATGCTGAGGGTTATCCTGGAAGAAGGTATTATGGAGGTTGTGAATTTGTAGATAAGGTTGAAAACCTTGCTATAGATAGGCTTAAGAAATTGTTTGGTGCAGACCATGCCAATGTGCAACCCCACTCTGGTTCCAATGCCAACTTAGGAGTTTATTTCGCAGTTTTAAAACCAGGGGATAAGGTGCTAGGAATGAATTTATCCCAAGGAGGCCACTTAACCCACGGCAGTCCAGTAAATATATCAGGTACATATTTCAATTTTGTGGCCTATGGTGTAGATAAAGAGACTGAAATGATTGACTATGATGAGGTAAGACAGATTGCACTAAAGGAAAAACCAAAGATGATAGTGGCTGGAGCCAGTGCCTATCCAAGGATAATAGATTTTGCAAAATTTAGGGAAATAGCCGATGAAGTGGGGGCATACTTAATGGTGGATATGGCCCATATAGCTGGGTTAGTTGCAGCAGGCCTCCATCCAAATCCAGTACCCTATGCAGATTTTGTAACTACCACAACCCATAAGACCTTAAGGGGCCCTAGAGGAGGCGCAATCCTTTGCAAGGAAGAATATGCCAAAGCCATAGACAAGGCAATTTTCCCAGGCATCCAGGGTGGACCTTTGATGCATGTAATAGCAGCCAAGGCAGTAAGTTTTGGTGAAGCTTTAAAGGATGAGTTTAAGGAATATCAAAAGCAGGTTGTCAAGAATGCTAAGGCATTAGCTGAAGCATTAAAAGAAAGAGGATTTAGGTTGGTATCTGGAGGAACAGATAACCATCTAATATTACTAGATGTAAGGAATAGGGGATTAACTGGAAAGAGGGCAGAAGAACTATTGGAACAAGTAAATGTTACTACAAATAAAAACACCATCCCCTTTGATCCTGAAAGTCCCTTTATAACCAGTGGCATTAGGATAGGGACCCCAGCCCTTACTACAAGGGGGATGAAGGAAGAAGAGATGAAGAGGATTGGGGAAATAATGGATCTAGCCCTTGATGAGAAAAATGATAGGGAAGAAATAAGAGAAAAGGTATTAGAATTATGCAGGGAGTTTCCTCTATATGAATAATATTATATAAGCCTACAGTTATCTGTAGGCTTATATAATTAAATGGATTATACTATATATTGATTGTAGTTTCTGTTATAATAATATAGATAATAGTTAGAATAAATAGATGGAAGGTAGAAAAATGGAATTAAGAAATATTACTGACGATAGAAATATCATAGAGAAGGTAGTTGAAAATAGCATTGCCCAAGAATTGGAAATTAGGCCTGGAGACATATTACTATCCATTAATGGTTCAAGGGTTAAGGATATAATAGACTATAAATATTTGATCTCCGATGAGTATATAGAAGTGGAGATTGAAAAAGCTGATGGAGAAGTATGGATATTAGAAATAGAAAAGGAGATAGATGAGGATCTGGGGATAATATTTACCAATCCCTTGATAGATAGGGCTAAAACCTGTAGGAATAAATGTATTTTTTGTTTCATAGATCAATTACCCCCCAATATGAGGGAAACCTTGTATTTTAAGGATGATGATTCTAGATTATCCTTTTTGCAGGGAAATTTTATAACCCTGACCAATATGAATGATGAAGAAATTGATAGGATTATTAAATATCGTTTAAGCCCAATAAATGTTTCAGTACACACAACCAACCCAGAATTGCGGGTTAAGATGTTAAATAATAAGAATGCAGGTAATATATTTTCTATCCTTAAAAGATTTAAAGAGGCTGATATCAAAGTAAACTGTCAAATTGTTCTAGTTCCAAATGTTAATGATGGGATGGAGTTGAAAAGAACTTTAAAGGATTTGTCAAGCTTATATCCAAGCGTAGAATCTGTGGCTGTTGTTCCTGTAGGCTTAACTAGGTATAGGGAAAATCTTTGTAAAATCCAACCCTTCAACCAGGAAAGGGCTATGGAATTAATCTCTATGATAAAGGAAGAGCAGTATAAGTATCTCAGCAAGCTTGGCACAAGACTTGTATTTTTATCAGATGAGTTCTATGCCATGACCAATGAACCATTACCACCTTATGAAGCCTATGAAGGATTTCCTCAATTGGAAAATGGGGTTGGGCTTATGAGGTCTTTCGAATATGAAATCGATGAAGAATTGAATAAAATTGATTATAAGCTTACAGTGGACAAAAAATATATTATAGCTACAGGGAAATTGGCTGCAAGGTTTATGAATAGGATTAAGGCTAAGATAGAAAATAAATTTACTAGTTTAAAACTAGAAGTGATTCCTATAGAGAACGATTTTTTTGGTAGAAGCATTACTGTGTCTGGATTGATTACAGGCCAGGATATTATTAAACAAATAAAAACTTATGAAACTTATAAGGATTATGATGGTATAGTTATACCTAAATCCATGTTGAGAAAGGATACTAATATCTTTCTAGATGATATTACTACTGAATATATAGAAAGGGAATTAGGGATTGAAATAATACCTGTAGAAGTTTCAGGAAAAGAATTTATCAAATTTATTAGAAGTGCTTGAGGTGATAAGATGGATAGACCAGTTGTTTGTATTGTAGGAAGACCTAATGTGGGAAAATCTACATTATTTAATAGGATAGTTGGAAGGAGAATTGCAATTACTGAGGATAACCCAGGTGTTACAAGGGATAGGATATATGCAGAAGCTGAATGGCTAAATAAGTATTTTACTTTGATTGATACTGGAGGATTAGAACCTGAATCTGACGAAATAATTCCAGTAAATATTAAGAGACAAGCTGAAATAGCCATTGATACTGCAGATGTCATATTATTCGTTGTGGATGGGCTAGATGGGGTTACTACAACAGATAGGGAGATTGCTAATTTGCTTAGAAAGTCAGGTAAAGAGGTAATATTGGTATGTAACAAAATAGATACAGGAAATATTCCTAATCATGTTTATGAATTTTACGAACTAGGCATACCTAATCTAGTAGTTATATCAGCTGAGCAGGGATTAGGCATAGGAGATCTTTTGGATGAGGTAATTAAACATTTTCCTGAAGATAAGGATACAGAATATGATGAAGACTTAATTAGAGTAGCAGTAATAGGCAAACCTAATGTGGGAAAATCATCTTTAGTAAATAATATTTTAGGTGAAGAAAGGGTGATAGTGACCAATATTCCAGGAACCACTAGGGATGCTATAGACACTTATTTCACCCATAATGGTGACAGGTACGTATTCATAGATACTGCAGGTTTAAGAAGAAAAAGGAGTATAAATGAAAATGTAGAAAGGTACAGTGTTATCCGTACTTTGTCGGCAATAGATAGATCGGATATATGTGTGTTGGTTATAGATGCCAGGGAAGGAGTTACAGAACAGGATACAAAAATTGCTGGTTATGCCCATGATAATGGTAAGGGAATAATTATAGCGGTTAACAAATGGGATCTTGTAGAAAAAGATACCAACACCTATTTGGATTATGAAAAGGAAATAAGGACAAAGTTAAGCTTTATAAGTTATGCACCTATTGTATTCATATCAGCTAAAACTGGCAAAAGGGTTAACAGGCTATTAGAGCTTTTGAAGGTGGTTAACAACAATTATAGTTTAAGGATCAGCACAGGAGTATTAAATGATATTATCAATGAAGCTGTAATACTAAACCAACCCCCATCTGATAAAGGTGTTAGACTTAAAATATATTATGGTACTCAAGTTGCCGTTAGACCTCCAAGATTCTTGATATTTATAAACAAAAAGGAATTGATGCATTTTTCCTATCAACGATATCTGGAAAATCAGATTAGGCAATATTTTGGATTTGATGGAGTACCTATAAAATTTGAATTTAGGGAAAAGGGTGATTGATATTGCAAATATTATTAATCATCATAATTTCTTATTTAATAGGATCTATTTCTTCCTCTTATTTGTTGGGCAAAATACTGGTTAAGAAAGATATTAGAGACTATGGGAGTGGAAATGCAGGAACTACAAATGCCCTTAGGGTATTTGGCAAAAAAATTGGAGCTTTGACTCTAATATTTGATATCTTAAAAGGGGTTATAGCCGTATATATAGGTGGTAGAATAATGGGCTACGATGGGAAAATAATAGCCGGCTTATTTGCTGTTATTGGCCATAATTGGCCGGTGTTTTTAAAGTTTAAAGGAGGTAAAGGCATAGCCACCTCTTTTGGTGTGCTTTTATATTTACATTATCCTACTGCCCTAGTTTGTTTTATTATTGTTTTGTTCATTATTATTAAAACTAGATATATGTCTCTAGGGTCAATTACAGCTGCTATTATAGTTCCTATAGTTGGATATATAATGAACAGGCCTTTTAATAGAAATTATTTCCTTTTAACTTTAATTCTTGGAATTTTAGCCCTGTTTAGACATAGATCCAATATAAAGAGATTAATAGAAGGTAAAGAATTTAAAATAGGAGAAAAAATTGATTAGGCGGTGAATCTCATAATGAAAAGGATAGGCATAATTGGTGGAGGAAGTTGGGGAACTGCATTAGCAATACTTCTTTCCAATAATAAGCATAAGGTTGATATCTGGGTTCGGAATAAGATTCAGTTGGAACAAATGTTGGAAACTAGAGAGAATAAAAAATATCTACCTGGTGTATATATTCCAAAGGATATAAAAATTACCAACGATATTTCCCAAGTTATTTATGATAAAGACCTATTAGTAATATCTGTTTCATCCCATGGAATTCGGGAGACATTAAATAGTTGCAAAGAGGTTATTAAAGAGGACCAAATAATTGTAAACGTGTCCAAGGGTATAGAAAATGATACCTTGATGAGAATATCTGAAATAGTAAATGAGATTTTACCTAATAATCCATATGCAGTATTGTCTGGCCCATCCCATGCAGAGGAAGTGGCTAGAAATATGCCCACCACCGTTGTAACAGCGTCAGTTGACAAAGACGTAGCAGAATATGTACAGGATGTATTTATGTCTCCCTATTTTAGAGTATATACCAGTCCCGATGTAATAGGGGTTGAATTAGGTGGATCATTGAAAAATGTAATTGCTTTAGGGGCGGGGATTTCAGACGGATTAGGATATGGAGACAATACAAAGGCTGCATTGATGACTCGGGGCATGATAGAGATAGCCAGATTAGGAGAAAAAATGGGAGCCAATATGGCCACCTTTTCAGGATTGGCAGGAATAGGGGATCTGATCGTAACCTGTACAAGCATGCATAGTAGAAACAGAAGGGCTGGTATATTGATAGGCCAGGGTAAAACTATAGATGAAGCCATAGAAGAAGTTGGAATGGTAGTAGAGGGAATAAAAACAGCTAAATCCGCATATGAATTGTCTAAGAAGTATAATGTAGTAATGCCAATAACAAAGGAGATATATGAAATACTTTATAAAGATAAGGATGTCAAGAAATCGGTTATTAATTTGATGCTTAGAGATAAAAAGCATGAAATGGAGGACATAGCAAAAGAGTATATAGAAAGTTGGTAAAAAACCTGCGATTTTAGCAGGTTTTTTTTTTACTTAATCATATTATAAACCTTTGTACATATATATATGTTAAGTAATATTATTTTCAGATAGAATAATGAAGGAGGGGGAGTATGGAAAAATTTGACATATATAAAGATATTGCTGAAAGAACACAGGGAGATATATATGCAGGGGTTGTAGGACCGGTTAGAACTGGAAAATCCACCTTTATTAAAAGATTTATGGAACTATTAGTATTACCTAATATTGGAAATAAATATAAAAGGGAAAGAGCCAAAGATGAATTGCCCTTAAGCGGTGCAGGTAAAACCATTATGACTACTGAACCTAAATTTGTACCCAATGAAGCTGTTGAATTAATCTTAAAAGACAATGTTAAATTTAAGGTTAGAATGGTAGACTGTGTAGGGTATTTAGTAAAGGGGGCCCTAGGTCATATTGAAGATGATATACCCAGAATGGTTTCTACTCCCTGGTATGAAAAGGATATACCCTTTGAAGAAGCTGCAGAAATAGGCACAAGGAAGGTAATTACCGATCATTCCACTATTGGAATAGTAGTTACTACAGACGGTTCAATAACTGATATCGATAGGTCAAATTATATAAAGGCTGAAGAAAGAGTAATTTCTGAACTTAAGGAATTAGAAAAGCCCTTTGTAATAGTATTGAATACAAAGCATCCCAATCTGGATAGTACTATAGCCCTCAGGGAAAGCCTAGAAGAAAAATATGGGGTTTCAGTAGTAATTGTGGATTGCTTAAATATGGAAATTGAAGATATAGAAAGGGTTTTTGAAAAGTTATTATTTGAATTCCCTGTAAAAGAAATAACCATCAACTTGCCCGGTTGGATTGAAGGATTACCAAGAAACCATTGGATAAAAAGTAGTATATTAAACTCTTTGAAGGAATCCATACAGACTTTGCAGAAATTAAATGAGGTTGATATTTCATTAAGCTCTTTAAATGAATTGGAAATAGTTAAAAGGGTGGATATAAAAGAAATCAATTTAGGGGAAGGAGTGGTAAATGCAGAGTTACTTATAGATGATGGCTTATTCTATAAGGTATTAAATGAAATGACAGGCTATACTATAGAAGGAGATTATCAAATACTAGGGTTAATTAATAAGCTGGCCCAGACTAAGAAAGAGTATGATAAATTAGAACATGCCTTAAAACAGGCAAATGAGGTGGGTTATGGATTAGTTAGTCCAAGTTTAGAGGAAATGGAATTGGCAGAACCAGAAATATATAGGCAGGGAAACAGATTTGGTGTAAAATTGAAGGCCAAGGCTCCTTCCCTACACTTATTACGCTGCGATATAACAACTGAGGTATCCCCCTTAATAGGAACTGAGAAACAATCTGAAGAGCTGGTTAGGTATTTCTTAGATGAGTTCCAGGAGGATCCATCGAAAATTTGGCAGTCTAATCTATTCGGCAAATCCCTATATGATTTAGTCAATGAACAGCTGCAAGGTAAACTAAATTCAATGCCAGACAATGCTAGGCATAAAATTCGCAGAGCATTAGAGAGGATAATAAACGATGGTAGTGGTGGATTGATTTGTATTATAATATAAGGGTAAATTTAGATAAAACTAAAAAGGTGGAAGAAAAATGCTTCTGCCTTTTTAGTAGATTTTATTTTTGTTTAATAATTGTATAAGTAATACTATATAAGAATAAAAATTACCCTCGACAAAAGAGAAAAAATTTGTTAAAATATATAAGGACGACACCAAAATGAATATGATGTCGGGATGTGGCGCAGCTTGGTAGCGCACTAGTCTGGGGGACTAGGGGCCGCTGGTTCGAATCCAGTCATCCCGACCAAACAGAGAACCCCTGTAAGCAAGTACTTACAGGGGTTTCTTTTATTTTGTAATCTTTAAATTTTGTTGTTGTGAGCCACTTTTCGAGCCACTCTCTATTATCTTATGGAAATTATTAGTCGTTTCTCTTTCTACCGTCTCCAGGTGATGGGTATAAAAATCGGTAGTAATAGAAGTTTTAGAATGAGCAGTAGATTTTGAAATACTTACAATATTGATTTCTATATCCCATTGAATAAATAATTGTAAATAATATTTGCTCCATCCTCTCTTTTTAATTGGGCTTTAGGATTTAAATACCCATTATAACCCTCAACTATTTTTAATCCATAAGCTATGGATACATATCCCTTTAGTTCTGGTGCAATATCTTCTGTATCCTTAAATAGATCCTTATATATTTCGGTTAAATCAGCGATTTTATCATATTTTAAAGCTCTTATTACGTATTTTATTGCTTCTTCCTTGGTTACTATTTTTTCAGGAGATATTTCCCCTTCCTTAATAATCCCTAAGTTAATTAGAAGGGAATATAGGTTATCCCTGGATTCCTCTATTTCAAAGTAAGGATTGTTTGCTTTGGCTAATAGGTATAGGAAATCTGATTGGGTTATTTTTTCTTTAGGTTTAAACTCTTCTCCAGGCAATGCTATACCAAATTGGGCCAGTATATTTATCTTGTCTTTAGCATAGCTATTATCTATATCCTTATAGCTGATTACTGATCTTGATTTGAAAGGCTCTCCTCTGTAATTTAATAAGGTACCAGTTTTTGCATCTATTATTGCTGGTTTGTCAGTTTTTAATCCGTATACCAATATGGCTTCTTCCTTATTATCAAAGCTGCCATATATATTTGGATTAATATATTTTAACTCTAGGCCTATATCACCAAATAAAATATTATAGGCCCTATCTTTTGTTATTAAATTGTCTTGGGCTGGGAAATCTATTTTGCTCCAATCAATTCTATATTCTATTATATCACCGCTGGTAGCATCAACTGTTGCCGATATGCCGTCACCTTCCACATATGCACTGTCAACTTTTCTTACAAAATTAAAGTAATATATTTTTTGTTCTACTAAAGGCCTTACAAAATCATATCCTTCCCTAAATTCGATTAAATCAAGCTTATCCGGATTATTTAATTTAATGTATTCCTTAGCAATTTCTAAACACTCTTCTTTATTGTACTTAATTTTTTTATTTGGATCATCTGGACCAAATTTATAAAAGGATATTAACTCTTTGGTTTTTGCATCCATACTTATATTTACATAATGATAATTGTTTGAATCTATATCCTTTCTAAATTCTAATTGCCAAATGTAATCCTCATCAGATGTCCAATCCTTATATAGGTTAAAATAGTTTAATTTATAATCTGAATCCAATTTTAATATATCCCTAGCTATTTTTTCTGCATCCTTTTGGGATATAATACCTGAAATTTTTTCTACAGCTTGCTTTTCACTTGGACTTAATTCTTCTGTACTAGTAACCTCTCCGGCTCCCATATCAAGGCTTCTCTCAAGATAAATGTAATCATATATGGGGGTTACTTCCCCATTTTTTGCATTGATACCTAAATTCATATTTAGTGGGCTGTAAGCCAGGAAACTATTTGGTTTTCTATCAATATAGTTTGTTTTATATACTAAATCTAATCCTATCTTTTCCTTATATAGCTCTTGGGCTTTTTCTAGAGGTATTAGATCTTTAGCACTGGAAAATTTTAAATTCATATCCCAATTGGCATAATAATTTCTTATTTCCCCTGTCTTGTTATTTACATAAATGTGGATGTTGTTGTTATAGTAGGGAATTCCATTTTCAGTTCTTACAAAATAGTAACTGTAATCATTAGAGTTTATGTTTAAGGGTTCATCAATATCTATATACTTGACATTTTCTATAAATTTTGGAGCAACTTTTTCTATGAAATCTTTTGCTATGTTTAATCCTTCTTCCTTGCTTATATTAGGTAATTTTGGTTTTTCTTCAACATGAACAGGTTTCCATTTACTGAAACTGATTACAGTCCCATCGGTAGTAATGGAAACATCGATTACATCCAGTTTCCCTTTGCTATCAGACCAATTTAAATAAAAGATGGTAGTCCCATTACTATAGCTTACATTGTGGTCAAATTGGTCATACTCATCCCCAATACTAAATAGTTGCTTGCTTCTCAAAATAGCTTCTTCTAATTGTTTGTCATAGTTATCCTCTGCCAAGGAATTAAACGGGAGTACCAGCAGCACCATTACTAAAATAAGGATTACCGATATTCTCCTTGCCACAAAAAACCCCTCCTTTTAAATAACATAAAAATAACAAACTCTACTTTACTAATATTATACTGGTAAATTGCCAATTATTAGTTACAAAATAGTTACGTTTAAGTTTAAGCTTATTAAATTTTTAAACAAGGTTTAATCGTTGGTCTAGATATGGTATACTTAATATAAAATTTAAATTATATGGAGGTAGCCATAATTTTGTTGATTTATATTCAAAGGGTTTTGTTAGTTTTATTCTTGGTTAGTATTTTAGGATATGTATTGGTGGTATTAAGGGAGAAATATTTTTTAAAAAACAATGTGATAATAATCGATAAAAAGTCTGTAACCCAGGAGGATATTGAAAAAGCTGATGTGAAAGAATTCATTTTTGCAGGGAACAAAGTGAAATCAGGTGATGAAATAAGGATTATAACTGTGGCCAAAGATAAATTTGAGGGTATATTATTAGGGGCTATTATTAAGGATAGGTCCATATTAATGGTAACCTATAATAATGAAATTAAAGAGTTGAGCATTGACAATATCCTAAAGTTTAAAGTGATAAGCAAGTACGGAAAATTCTTTTAGTCTATTGAACTTTAATATAATAAATAAAAGGTGATGGTATGTCACAAAACCAGCGAATTATTAAAAGAAAAAGAAAGAAGAAGCTGCGCTTATTGTTCATATCTTTTATATTTCTGTACCTATTTTTTAGGTCTGTTCCCTCTTTATTTGCAGATACTTTTAAAACTGTACTACCTGAAAAGTATATAGTGGAAGATATAATAAAAACAGAAGCTATAATTATCAAGAAGGAATATATATATAGGGCTGATGGAGAGGGGAAACTCCATATAAGCGTTCAGGAAGGAGATAGGGTGGCTGTAGGAACTAAAATAGCTACCCTTAAGCTCCTTGATGATACTTCCACTTTAAAGCAGAAATTAGATGAATTGGATAATAAGATAGATGTTTTAACTAAAGTAGAATTGGATGTTGAAAATATTAAGGGGGATGAAGAAAAAATAAAGGAAAATATAGATGAAATAATTATTGAGATCCAGGAATCTATTTCTAAAGGAGATTATGAAAAGATTGAAGTATTAAAAAACCAATTATCAGCTTATGATGAGAAAGAAAAGGATATTTCTGGAGACAACACCTTGATTAGCCAAAGCATTGATAATTTGAAGAAAAAAAGGGAGGAAATAAACAACAAAATTAAAGATAACTATTTAGACTATTTTGCCAAAGAAGCTGGTATTGTTTCATTTAAAATCGATAATTATGAAGAAATATATTCTTTTCAACATAGGCATGATTATACTTATTCAGATTTTAAAGAGATAAAAGATAGTAAAAGAATCATATCGGACAATATGGATGTGAAGGCTGAAGAAACTATTTTTAAAATAATTGACAATTTTGAATGGTATATGATACTAAAGATTGATGATATTAAAGATTTCAGTTCATATAAAGAGGGGGATTCCATATTGTTGTCAGGAAAGGAAATAGAAGATGAATTGAAAGGATATATAGAAAAAATTAACAAATTGGGGAATAAAGGAGTAATCCTATGTAGATTTAACACGGATTTTCATAATTTTTATGACAAGAGACATATGGATGTTGACATTGTTAAGTATAAATATGATGGGTATAAAATTCCTAGCAAGTGTATTGTTGAAGTGGATGGTATAAAGGGGGTCTACATAAAGGATATTAGTGGTATAATAAAATTTAGGCCTATAGAAATATTGAAAGAGGAAGATAAATTTACTTATATAAGTAGTGGTGATAAAAATAATAATATTACCATTAAAGGAAGTGATAAAAAACATAAAACGGTTCAAATGTTTGATGAAATTTTACTAAATACTATTAATATAAAAGAAGGAATGATAATAAATTGACAGCAGGGAGGGAGTAAAAATTACTATTAAGGATAATTTACTAGTCATAGAGGAAAATATAGAAAAAGCTTTAGAAAGGGCTGGTAGAAAGGATAAGGTAGAAATAATAGCAGTTACTAAAACTGTTGAGGTGGACAGGATTAATGAAGCTATCGAATTGGGTATAAATAATATTGGAGAAAATAGGGTTCAAGAATTAATAAAAAAGTACGATATTATAGGTAATAGGATAAATTACCACATGATTGGTCATCTACAAAGCAATAAGGTTAAATATATTATCGACAAGGTATGTCTAATTCATTCACTGGATCGACTATCTTTAGCTAAAGAGCTAGATAAGAGGGCTAAGATGAACAATTTAACCATTAATGCACTGCTTCAAGTTAATGTAGCAGAGGAAGAAAGTAAGTATGGATTAAAAATGGATGAAGTAATTCCTTTCTTGGAAAAAATATTAGAATATGATAGCATAAAAATAAAGGGACTGATGACTATAGCACCCTTTACAGAAAATCCTGAAGAAGTTAGATGGGTATTTAGAGAGTTGCGAAAATTGAGTCAAAAAATCGATGCAAAAGCTTATGAGGGTGTAGAGATGAATACTTTATCCATGGGAATGACTAACGATTATGAGATAGCCATTGAAGAAGGGGCTACTATGATTAGAGTGGGGACGGGACTATTTGGGAAGAGGAATTATAATCGATAGGAGGGATAAAATGTCCAATATAATGGATAAATTTAAGTATTTTATTGGCATCGATGATCTTGAAATGGATGATGAGTATGATGAGAAAGTTGAGGAAATACCAGCTAATATGAGTACAAAAAAGATGAAAAATAGGATTGTAAACATTCATACAGCAGCTAATATGAAATTGGTAATTCATAAACCATTAAATTATGAAGATGCACCTAAAATAGTCGATGATTTAAAGATGAGAAAAACTGTTGTTGTAAATCTAGAGCAGTTAGAACCAGATATTAAAAGGCAAATATTTGATTTTATCAATGGAGGATTGTATTCTTTAGAGGGTAATATCCAAAAAGTTACTACAGATATATTCATTCTTGCCCCTAGTAATGTAGAAATTGATGGAAGCATAAAGGATGAGCTGAAAAACAGGGGAATTTTTCAACTGTAAATATAGAATAAGAGGGAATTGAACTATGATTTTATATAGGGCCATAACTATATTATTCGATATAATTGAGTTGTTAATTTTTGTTAGAATTATATTTTCCTTTTTGAGGATTGATCCTTATAATAGTGTAGGCAGATTTGTGTATGAGCTTACGGAACCCATATTATCGCCAGCTAGGGAATTGATTTATAAATTAGGCATAAATACTGGAATGTTTGATTTTTCACCTATAGTTGCAATACTTATGCTTAATATAATTTCCGTCATATTGAGGAATATACTCTTATAGTGGTGATTTTATTGAGATTGGATAAGAAAGACTATATAGCACATATAAAGGATAAGGATCAGATTTTGAATATGAGAAGGGTTTTAGACAAGATTGAAATGGTATTGGACAGGCATACTGTTGAGTCTACAGATTTTATGGATCCCTATGAGAGAAGATTGGCAAGATCTATTATAAATAGATTTAATGAAATTTCTTATGAGGAGTTAGGTGGATTAGAGGAAGCTGAAAGAAAAATAATATTGTTATATCCAGATTATTATGAATATAATGAGATGGACATCCCTATTAGATCCCTAGCCATAGAAGGGGACATTGGTAAACTTTCACATAGGGATTTTTTAGGCGCCCTGCTCAATTTAGGAATAAATAGAGAGAAAATAGGGGATATACTAATAAATAAGGAGCAGGTTCAGCTAGTAGTAAAAGAAGACATTTTAGATTTCATTCTGATTAGTCTAGAAAGAGTAGCCAATAAAAGGGTGAAGGCAAAAGAAATTCCCTTGAAGGATTTATCAATGGGAACTATTAACTATAAGGATGTAGTAATTACCATATCTTCCCTTAGATTAGATGCTCTTATTAGTGGAGTCTGGAATTTATCAAGGACTGATAGTCAAAAATTGATTGAATCAGATAGGGTTAAAGTCAATTGGGAACCTATCAGAAGGGTATCTAAGGATATTAATGAAGGTGATATTATATCAGTAAAAGGCTATGGCAGGTTTATTCTAAATTCCATTAAGGGTGTTAGCAGAAAGGGAAGGGTAAGGGTTGAAATTAGATTATTAATATAAATGGAGTGAGGGCGGATGATCACACCCCTGGAAATACAAAATAAGGAATTTAAAAAATCTTTTAGAGGCTATAAGGAATCAGAGGTTGATCAGTTTTTGGATGATATTGTAGAAGATTATGAAAAACTTTATAAGGAAAATATAGAATTAAAGGATAAAATCCTTCTTTTAAATGAAAAAATCAAGCAATATACCAATCTTGAAGAAACTTTGAAGGAGACTTTAATTGTTGCTCAGAGTACAGCCGATGAGGTGATTAGTTCTGCAAGACAAAAAGCAGACATTATAATTCAAGATGCGGAAAGGACTGCTAAGAAGATAGTAGATGCTGCTAATGAAGAGGTAAGAAATATTAGGAAGGAGTATGAGTATTTAAAGAAGGAGATATTCATATTTAAGACCAGGTATAAATCCTTTATTGAAGCACAATTATTAACCTTGGATGAATTTTATTCTGAAATAGAGAGTCAGGATATGAATTTTGGCGATCAAAAGGCTTTAGAGGAATACATAATGGAAGAAAGCAAGGAAATAGAAGAAGTAAGTATGGAAATAGAGGAAAAGGTAGATGATTTGGGGGCATAGCCCCCAAATTCCTTTAGAATAGTAATGGAGGAATGTCTATGGCAAAGATAAAATTAGATGATGAAATAATAATTGGAGGAGAGGAATTTACAGTTATTGCTGGTCCTTGTGCAGTGGAAAATGAAAAACAGATGGAGTCTGTTGCTAGTCTTTTGAAAGCCTTAAAGGTTAGCATAATAAGAGGCGGTGCTTTTAAACCAAGGACAAGTCCCAGATCCTTTCAGGGATTAGGTATTGATGGTTTAAAGATATTAAAAGATATAAAGCAAGGTTATGGGCTTAAAGTGATTTCAGAGATAATGGATCCAAGGGATGTGGAAGAGGCCTATGAATATATAGATATCTATCAAATAGGGTCTAGAAATATGCAAAACTATTCCCTTTTAAAGGAAGTGGGGAAGGTTGACAAGCCTGTGCTTTTAAAAAGGGGAATGAGCGCTACTATAGATGAGTGGATTAAGGCCTCTGAATATATCAGGATGGAAGGCAACAAAAATATTATATTATGTGAAAGAGGCATTAGAACCTTTGAAACCTATACTAGGAATACCTTAGATCTAATGAGTGTACCTATTTTAAAGGATAAAACAGAATATCCAATCATAGTAGACCCTAGCCATGGTACAGGTAGGAGGGAATTGATACTTCCAGCTTGTAAAGCTGCCATAGCTTTAGGGGCAGATGGTGTAATAATTGAGGTACATCCAAATCCAGATAGGGCTTTATCTGATGGTGAGCAATCTTTAAACTTTGAAGAATTTAAAAAACTCATAGAGGAAATCAATAATATGTTAGATCTATTAAAGGGAGAATGTAAATAAAGCCTTCATATTTTCATATATAGACTATATATATGAAAATATGGAGGGATTTTTTATGGATGATTATAAATTAGATATATATGATGATGAATTGTTGCTTTTTTTTATTCTACTTACCTATATGTGGGACGCTAAATATAATAAACATAGTCTCCTCCTTTTTCTATTGATATTGTTAATGTACACCTATTAATAGAAGGAAAATATATAGATGAATTATAATTTTTGATATGGGAATATTATTATAAAATGTCTATCTATATTAGGAGGAGTACTATGGACAAGGAAAAGAAGGAATTAGTTTTAAAAAAATTAGATAGGGAAAAGAATAGAATATTGAATATTATTAATAAAATGGAAAACAAAGAGGGCTTTGGAGCCATGGATGAGTACTATACTGAATTATCTTTTTATGATAATCATCCTGCGGATTTAGGGACTGAAATGTTTATGATGGAGCAGGACAAAGGCCTTATAGATAAACTAAATAATACCCTTTACGAAATAGAAAGGTCTATTGAAGAATTAAAGGCAGGAACCTATGGCTTGTGTAATCTATGTGGCAGGAAGATAGATGAGGAAAGGCTTGAATTGATACCCTACCTTAAATTATGTATAAACTGCGCAAGGGAAAAAATCCCTATAGAAGATAAGATGGGATTTAGGCCTGAAGAGGAAGAAAGCATTAGTCCTTTTACTAAATTTAATAGGAAGGACAGTGGATTTGATAGGGAGGATTCTTATCAAGAGGTTGATAGATATAATAGAATAGACAATGATCCATCCTACAAAACAGGAGATGATATGGGAGTTTACGATGATGAGGGCAGTGGCGCAGTTGAAGATGTGGAAAGAATTTCCCAGGAATATTATGATAGTACTAAGGAATAGTATACCTATATTGAACAAATTAATAAAGACCTCCATGTTTAGTACATGAGGTCTTTATTTTGTTTTTAAAAAGTAAACTTAGTTGTAATAAATCAAATTATCATTTAAAATAATATTATAATTATCAACATAAGGAGGAAGTTGATTTTGATATATTTAATGGCAGCATTGATTGTTTTATTAGATCAAATAACTAAATTTGCAGCGGTAATATATTTAAAGGGAAGGATGCCCTATGTTATAATTGAAAATTTTTTTCAATTTCAATATGTTGAAAACTTTGGGGCGGCTTTTGGAATACTACAGAATAGGAAAATTTTTTTTATTGTTATCACTTCCCTGGTTATCATTAGTATTGTACTTTTTGTAATAAAAAATTCCCATAACTTAAGCCTTCTAATGAAGATAGCCCTATTTATGTTATTAGGTGGAGCCATTGGCAATTTAATCGATAGGGTTAGATTAGGATATGTAATAGACTTTATTAGTTTTAAGTTTGGGAAAGTCTATAACTTTCCTGTTTTCAATATAGCAGATGTATTCATAGTTGTAGGAACCTTTTTGATAATGTTATTAGTTATATTTAATAAATATGAGATTTGAGGGGATAGGAATGGAGTTGATAGAGTTATATGTAAAGGATGCAGGAAGGGAAAGACTAGATTCATATCTGGCTGGCCAACTGGATGATCTTTCTAGAACCTATATACATAAATTGATTAAAGAAGGATTGATCCTTGTAAATGGACAAGAAAAAAAACCTAGGTATATTGTAAAGGAAAATGATTTTATTCAAATAAAGCTTCCAATTGAAGAGGAAATGGAGTTGGTTCCTCAAGACCTACCCTTAGATATAGTATATGAGGACGAATATATTGCAATTATAAATAAAGCTAAGGGTATGGTTGTACATCCAGGTGCTGGAAATTATTCTTCTACCTTAGTAAATGCCCTTTTATATCGTATGGATAGCTTATCATCAGTTAGTGGCCATATGAGACCAGGTATAGTTCATAGATTGGATAA
>JAAYEM010000043.1 GCA_012728725.1 Tissierellia bacterium
GAAGCCAGCGATCTGATTAAAATAAAGGAAGAAATAGATCAATTAAAGGATCATCTAATCCAAATAGCCAACACCGCCCATGCAGGAAGGCATATATTTAGTGGATATAAGACGGACATGCCCTTGTTGGTGGTAGATGAAGTTAGTGGAGAGGTTAGATATAATGAATTTGTTGGAGATTTAGCCCTGAAACATGACGAAATATTTACCTACAATGTGGGGCTATCGGAACAGGTTCAGGTAAATACAGTAGGGATTAAAGTATTTGGTGTTGTCAACCCAGATGGGTCAGGTAATTATGGGGAAGTAACTGCTAATGAAACCAGTGAACCTCATTTAATAAAAATATTTGAAGACTTGTCAGCTGCTTTGGAGAACAATATTCCAGATGGAATCCAGCAAGCCCTAGGTAATATAGAAAAAAGCCTAGAGCAGACCCTATCCGTAAGGGCTGAAGTTGGAGCCAAAATGAATAGGCTTGAACTGACGGAGAAAAAGTTGGAAGTTCAAATAGGAAATGTAAGGGAGCTATTATCCTATAATGAAGATGTGGATATAGCTGAAATATCCATGCATATAAGTATGGCGGAAAATGTATATGTATCCAGCCTAATGGTAGGGGCCAAGATAATCCAACCTACTCTGGTAGAATTTTTGAGATAGTATAGGCGTAGCAAAGCTACGCCAATTGTGAATTGTAAATTTTGAATGAAATAGTTTATAATTCACAATTTAGAATACAAAATTTTTTGCCTAGCAAAATAAGGGGTGTTAAGATGAAATTAAATACCACAAATTTTGGAGAAATAGAAATAGATGAAGAAAATATTATAGATTTTCCAGAAGGAATACCTGGATTTGAAGGGGAGAAGCAGTTTATCATAATAAATAATGAAGATGAAGAAAACCCATTCCAGTGGCTTCAATCGGTTAACAATCCCGACCTAGCCTTTGTAATAATAAATCCTTTTTTTGTTTTTCCAGACTACGATATAGAAATTCCAGAAACTGCCCTGAACAAATTGAATATAAAGGATGAAAAGGATGTAGCAGTCTATTCCATAGTAGTAGTACCTGAGGATTTGGAAAAAATGACCACCAATTTATTGGGACCAATAGTAATTAATGTCAATAAAAAATTGGGAAAACAGGTTATACTAGATGATAGCAGATACACTACAAAACACTACATATTCCAGCAGAATGTAGAAGACAGGAGCGTGTAATTATGCTTATACTTTCAAGGAAGAAGGATGAATCCATCATAATAGATGGAAATATAGAAGTGAAAATACTGGAGATTGAAGATGGCAAGGTTAGGATTGGTATAGAAGCGCCCAAAAACATTGATATTTTTAGGAAGGAGTTGTATGCGAGCATACAAGAAGAGAATAAAGAGGCAGCTAATTTGAAATTAAATATAAAGGAGATGAACCAACTTCTGAAGAAAAAAATATAGGTTAGGGGGTACATTGATGGAAGAAAGGGAAATGCCTATATACCAAATTTGGCATAGCGACTATTGGAAAATATTGGTCATAGATGGGGATAATTTTGTACATATAATGATAAAGGAACTGTTAAAGGATTTTAAATTGGAGGACAAGCCTATAAGTATCCTCAGTGCCTATTCCGCCAATGAGGCTTTAAAATTATTATCGGAAAATAGGGACATAGCATTGGTAATACTGGACCAATTCCTGGGAAAGGAATCTACAGGCCTTAAACTGACTAAATACATAAGGGAAGTAATAGACAATTCAGCTGTAAGGATAGTGCTGATGACGGATAAAGGAAGCAGCAAACTTCAGGAAGAGGGAATACTCAATTATGACATAAATGGATGTGAGGAAAAAACAGAGCTATTAACTAAGAAATTACACACCGTAGTGGTCTCATCCTTAAGGTCCTATAGGGATATTGTCCACATCAACAACAATAGGATAGCCATGGAACAGGTAGTAGCCTCCTCCAGCAACCTCTTTGAGACGGATTCCATCCATCAGTTCATATCATCCACCTTCTGTCACCTGAGTCAACTGGTCAATATATGTAAGGATAATAAGAAGTGTATTACCAACGGCATAGCTGCCATTAGATCCTTAGACGAGAAGGCCTTTTCTGTGGTGGCAGGTTTTGGAAAATATAGAAATTGTGTAGGAAGAGCAATAATGGATTCACTGCCCATAGAAGATTTTATGATGGTTAAAAAGGCCTACAGGGTAAAGGACCAGATAATAAGCAAGGACAAATATGCCTCCTACTATGGCAGCTCCAGCGGCATAGAGGGAATAATATTCTTTGAAATAACAGGAAATTTAAACCATATAGATATGGAAATACTAACCATTTTTCATAGGAACATATCCGCCGCCTTTGAAAGCTTATGCTTAAACAAAGAAATAGAAGAAACCCAGAGGGAAATCCTGTATCTATTGGGAGAGGTAACAGAAGCCCGGTCAGAGGAAACAGGCAACCATGTAAAAAGGGTATCCAAGTATTCTCAGATTTTAGCTGAAAAATACGGATTACCTAAAAGGGATGTTATGCTAATCACCATGGCCTCCCCCATCCACGATGTGGGTAAGGTAGCCATACCCGACGAAATACTTAAAAAACCAGGCAAACTCACTCCAGAGGAATATGAAATAGTAAAAACCCATACCACCATAGGATACAACCTCCTTAAAAACTCCAATAGAGATGTGTTAAAATCTGCAGCCATAATAGCCCATGAACACCATGAACGCTATGATGGCAAAGGCTATCCAAGGGGCCTTAAAGGAGATGAAATCCACATATTTGGCCGGATAGTAGGAGTAGCCGATGTGTTTGACGCCCTAGGCTCCCAAAGGGTATACAAAAAACCCTGGGCTCTCAATGACATACTAAACTATTTCAGAGAAGAAAGGGGCAAACACTTCGACCCAGATCTGGTGGATATACTATTTGATAATTTAGATGAATTTTTGAAGGTAAAAGAACAATACTCCGATGAAGAAAAATTAGGAGATTCAGCCTCAAGGTGTAAGATGTAAATTGGGTTGCTTTCTCTAATGATAAATATTGATTATTAGAAATAGACTGCCTATAAAATAAAATATTTTAAAAAAAGGTTAAAGTAATAGGACAAGGGGACGATAATATAATTGAGAGGCAGGGCCTCTCAATATTGTGAATTAGAAATTGTAAATTGTGAATTAGGTAATTCACAATTCAAAATTTACAATTTACAATTCCGTCAACTCCGTTGACGGCAGGCATGGATGCCAAATAATAAAAATTCAAGGAGGAATGAATAATGAGAATCAACAACAACATTATGGCCATGAACGCCAACAGAGCATTGGGTATTAACAACACGGGAATGGCAAAATCATTAGAGAAACTTTCATCAGGATTAAGAATCAACAGAGCAGGAGACGACGCTGCAGGACTGTCCATCTCAGAAAAGATGAGAGCCCAAATAAGAGGACTTAATATGGCTTCTAAAAACGCTCAAGACGGTATTTCCTTAATCCAAACTGCAGAAGGTGCTTTAGATGAAGCACATGCAATCCTACAAAGAATGAGAGAATTAGCGGTACAAGCAGCTAATGATACTAATGTGGAAGTGGATAGAGTTGCACTTCAAGATGAAATAAATCAACTAGCAGCAGAACTTACTAGAATAGCAGAAAATACAGAATTTAACACTCAAAAACTATTAGATGGAAACTTTAGTGGTAGGAAGTTCCACATAGGAGCCAATGAGCGACAATTTGTCGAATTAACAATTGGTGATATGAGTGCTGAAGAATTAAAAGTTAGAGTAGAATATGAAGTTTTCACCGATAATAATGTAAGCAAAATTAAATTTGATAGTGTTTCAGGAAAATTTGTAGATGTAGGTGAGGAAATTATAGCAGATGGTGCTAAAGCAAAAATAGCTGGTTATTATACAGATGATGGTAAACTTTTATTAGCAATAGATAAGGCAATCGGTAGTGGTGAAAAAGTGAAAGCAGGTATAAACGTTTCTAATCAAGAAGCAGCAGATTCTGCAATAACCATTATAAATAATGCAATCGAAACAGTATCTAGACAACGCTCAGAGCTAGGTGCTATGCAAAAC
>JAAYEM010000044.1 GCA_012728725.1 Tissierellia bacterium
ATAACTAGTCCTATAACCTTTGCTGCCTCTGCTAATTGTGTACTATATCAAGGTGGGAAACCTGTATTTGCTGATATAAATCCTAAAAGCTATAACATAGATGTGGAAGATATAGAAAGGAAGATAACTAAGAAGACAAAAGCCATTATTCCAGTAGATTTTACTGGACAAGTTGTTGACATAGATGGAATAAATGAAATTGCAAAGAAATACGGTTTAGTGGTAATAGAAGATGCTGCCCATTCTCTAGGGGCTGAATATAAGGGAAATAAAATTGGTTCGTTAGTAGACATGACTACTTTTAGCTTCCACCCAGTAAAGCACATTACTACTGGAGAAGGGGGCATGATTACTACTAATGATGATGAACTTTATAATAAACTGAAATTGTTTAGAACCCATGGCATAACAAGGGATAAAGGAATTCTATATAATAAAGATGAAGGTCCATGGTATTATGAACAATTGGAATTAGGATATAATTATAGAATTACAGATATTCAGGCAGCCCTTGGTATTAGTCAGCTAAAAAAAATAGATAAGTTTTTGAGAAGAAGAAAAGAAATTGCAACAAAGTATAATGAGTATCTAAAAGATATAGATGGGATTATACTACCCTATCAAGAAGAATTTTCCAAATCTGCCTGGCATCTATATGTAATTCAATTGGAATTGGAAAAGTTTAAGGTAGGTAGAAGGGAAATTTTTGAAGCCTTACGAGGAGAGAATATAGGTGTTAATGTTCATTATATACCTGTTTACTACCATCCCTACTATAATAGATTAGGATATGAAAAGGGACTATGTCCTAATGCAGAAAGATTATATGAAAGGATAATAACCTTGCCTTTATATCCTAAGATGAAAGATAAGGATATAGAAGATGTGGTAGATGCGTTGGACAAGGTATTAAAATATTACAGAAGGTAGTTGAAGTACATGAAAGTTTTATTTACAGCTATAGGAAGAAGAGTTCAACTTATAAATCATTTCAAAGAATACCACAGGGTTATAGGAGTAGATATAAAAGATTTGGCACCTGCTAAATATTTTGTGGATGCCTTTTATAAAGTCCCTAGATGGAATGATAAAGATTATATCGATATCCTTTTAAATATTTGTGAAAAAGAGAAAGTAGATATGATAATTCCTTTATTCGAAAGGGAATTCATATTATTATGTGAAAACAGGGAAAAGTTTCAAGCAATAGGTACTACACTTATATTGAGCGATAAAAGAATAATAGAAATATTTAATGATAAATGGGAAAGCTATAAGTTTTTTATTAGCAAGAATATAGACACACCTAAAACATACAGCAAACAGGAATTGAAGAAGTATAGTTTTCCGCTAATCATCAAACCAACTGACGGAGCAGGTAGCAAAAATGTTTTTAAGGTAAACAATGAAAATGAATTGAATTTTTTCATCGATTACATAGAAAATCCTATTATACAAGAATACGTTGAAGGTACTGAGTATACAATAGATGTGCTATGTGATTTAAAAGGCAATGTAATCTCCATAGTTCCAAGACAGAGAATAGAAGTTAGGGCAGGGGAAGTATCAAAAGGTAGAACTGTAAAAGACCATGTTATAAT
>JAAYEM010000045.1 GCA_012728725.1 Tissierellia bacterium
AAGGCTGTTTGATTAGCTAGCTAATCAAACAGCCTTTTCTATTCTGTATCTTCAATTTCAAGGGAAACCACAGTCCTGGAACCCTTAAATAGGTTTATATTCAATTCATTTAGTAATGTAAATCCTAGTATCATTGCTCCACCCAAAACCTGTAGAATGGTCATGGACTCTTTAAGTATTATTACAGATACTATTATGGATATAAGGGGGTCTATGTAGCTTAATATGGCTGCCTCCTGCCCCTTTAAATCCTTTACGGAAGAAAAATACATGCAATAGGTAAATCCGGTATGAAAGGCCCCTAAAATTAAAAGGTTTATAAGTTCAAAACTATTTAAGGCTAAAACATTAATACCTGAAGTAGCTATTACATAGGGGGTTAGTACTATTACTGCTGCTATAAGCTGTATAAGGGTTCTGTCTATTCCAGTAACCTTTTTTATCAATTTGTTAAGGAAAATGACTGTAGCATAAAGGGCTGCTGCCCCCAATCCATACATTATCCCTATAAGGGTGGTATTGGATTTTTCCATCCCACCATTTCCTACTATCAATATAAGGCCCAATGTGGCCATTATAAAACATATTATCTGCTTTATGGTAAGCCTTTCCTTGAGGAAGAGGGCGCTAAGTATTATCAAAAGTACCGGCGCAAAATAATAGCTTAAGGTTGCAATGGAAACGGTAGTATATTTATAGGCTTGAAATAGGAGTATCCAGTTAAACCCCATTATCCCACCGGATAAGAACAAAAGGGGTAGGTCCTTTTTAACCTCAGACATTTTAATATTACTGCCCCTGATCAATTTATAGGCTATTAATACAATAGAGCCTATTATGGCCCTAAATAGGGAAATTTCCCCTGTAGATAGGGGTATGTTCTTTACAAAAATTGATATGGTACCAAATACAGTCATTGAAAATATGATCTTAAATTTTGCTCCCAATCCTATTCACCTTTCCTTTTAGTTTTTAGAATCTATTCTATCAGATAAATGCCTAAATAACAATGAATGTTTATTTTTTATCAATTATTTATAAAATAAAAACTCCAAGTAGCTAGCCTATTCTTATGGGCCATCTACTTGGAAGTATCTATCAAGAATCCCTTTATTTAGCTTCCCATTTATAATATCTTAAATCTGGGCCAAAGAATCTTAAGGGTATGAAGCGCTCCAGAATCCTAGAAAATACCCGATCGGTATATACTTGTGAAATCTCTTTTGGAGTCAAATTAGTTGAAATTATAGTTTTTGAGTTATTAAGCAATCTGGTATTTACAATATTGAATATCTCTGCATTAGTAAAGGCATTGGATATTTCAGTACCTAAATCGTCTATTATGAGAAGATCTGCCTTAAACAACAGATCATATTCCCAATCATTAAATCTATCTTCATCCCTTCCAAACCTTCTCCTTTCGATTATTTCCAATATTTTAAAGGCAGTTTGGTAGATTACAATCTTATTCTTGTCCAGTAAAGCCTTGGCTATGCAATTACACATAAAGGTTTTCCCCAACCCAGTGGGACCATAGAAGAGTAGGTTTTCTCCGTTATCTTCATCAAAATTGTTAACAAAACCCTCACATATGCTGGTAATATTGGCCATATTTTCCCTTGGAGTCATGGTCTCCCCTTCCATGGGCTCATCTGGAAATATGTTTATATCGAAGGTTTGGAAGTTTTCCTTTTCTAAAATATTTTTTATATTTGACATCTCGTAGCCCTTGTTTATAAGGGCTTGTTTTAAACAGCTGCATTTATCTCCTTCTGGTAGAAAACCTGTATCACTACATTTATCACATTCATAATTTACATCTAAATAGTCTAAAGGAATATTGTTTTCAGTTAGAAGATAGGCCTTTTCCATCTTTAATTTTTCTATTCTATCCTTTGCCTTTTTTATATTCTCCTCATAATTTTCTGGATCTTCAATTACTGCTTTAGACATAGTTAATCCAGTTTCCATTATGGCCTTATCGATTTCCTTTATCTTTGGAACCCTTTTATACACCTTTTCAGTCCTAATCCTCTGTTCAAAAATTGCCCTATCTCTTTTCTTTTCATATTCCCGTAATATTTCCCTTAGTATCTCCTTATACATTACTTACTTTCTCCTTTTGTTTTAAAATAATACTCTTCCCTTTTCCTTCTTGCTATCTCCTCCAATTGCTCTGCCGTATAATTGGAAGTTCTCTGTTCAAAATTATGAAATCTAGTTTTAGATATTACAGATCTTCTATTGGTTTTTATATTTCTATACTTCTCCTTATCTGGCAATTTATCCTTTTCTTCCACCTCATCTACACTTTTAATCTCTTTGCCATACCAGGAGGATAGGATTCCATCTATATACTTAATGCTAGGGTTAGAAGTCTTTACAGAATTTTCACAGGCCTTAAGAACTAGATCCATGGTAAACTTATATTCTTCAAACCACTTATCCATAACCTTCATTTCACTTTGGCTGGGAAGTCTATATCCAAATCCCAAGGATTTCATTATCTTCTCATACCTATAATACTTCTCATCTATTGATTTAAAATATTCTTCCAAGGCTTCTCCATTGGTTATTCCTTGATCATACCAATTTTTTATAATTCCACCTACATAATTTACGCTTCTTTTCCCTTTCTTCTCTACCCCATAAAAGAAGGCCTTAACTATTACATCTGGATTCATATTATAATTATAAATCCACTCTAGTACCTTCTGCTTTTCATTAGGAACTAGGGGCCTTCTCATAATATAGTCTATGGAATTAAACATCTCATTAATAGCTGGAATCTGATTGGCATCTACCAGATCTTCTGCAGAACAGGTGTAGGATTTGTTTCCCACTTCCTTATTAATACCCATGGGCCTATAATTGTTTTTTATATACAGCTGCTTTAAGTTTAAAAACTTTACCTTATAATCATATTTACTATCTCCATCCTCATATATCTTTTCTATTATTCCCTTGCTCTCCCAGAAATCCCAGGCACTTAATACATCTGATAAGGGTATATCTAGATGTTTAGCTATGGTCCTATTATCTACTTCAATATTGCCATCCTTATCATGGGCATACTTATATCCTAGTAGGTATACCTTAACATAGGTACCATTGGCCATGGGCATAAAATCGTTTATAAATATATTTTCAATAGGCGTATCACCTAAATCAATATCAGTGGTTTCAATTATAAAATTCATATTCCCACCCCATATCATAGTACTAGCTGTTTAAAGTCGGACAATAGACTGCCGCAAAGCTCTCCCTTTTTAACCATGCCTGCCATTATATCTATGGCCTCCTTGGGAGCCATACCCTCCCTATAGGGTCTATCCTCCGTTAAGGCCTGATAGATATCGGCAAAGGCTATTATCTGATCCTCTCTGGTTAAAACCCTTTCGTCTAATTTTTCAGGATACCCCTTGCCATTTAACTTTTCATGGTGATTGCCAGCCCATTCTGCAATATCCTCTAAACCTTCTACCTGTTTTAATATTAATTTGGTATAGTAGGCATGGGATTTAATTATTGAATACTCTGTAGAATCTAATTTCCCCGGTTTTTCAAGTATATCTAAAGGTACCACAAATTTACCTATATCGTGTAAATCTGCAGCTATAATGAGTTTTTCTACCATTATAGGATCATAGCCTAAATAGGTAGCAAATTTACCCGTTATATTAGAAATTCCCTTAGAATGCTCATAGGTAAATCTACTCTTGGCGTCTATTAACATGGAAAAAGCTTCTGATATCTTATGTAGACCATAAATATCTATGGATATATTTTTCCCTGGTTCAATCATTCGGAGAACCTGGTTCATATTATTAGACATTAAATCCAACCAAAACTTTTCCCTTTCAGTAGCTGATAAAAGGGCATCACAAAGGATATCACTAGATAATTTACCCCTATATTCTTTCAACCATTTCCTGGCAGATTCCGTATTGTAGTATTCTACACCTCTTTTCATCTCTCTAACAAAAAATAGCTCAAAATAATCTGCCAGAATAATTATTTGAGAGCCTAGAGGGATCTCATCCCCTCTTAATCCAAAGGGACCTGTCCCCTGCCATTCTTCATGATGGTATAGTATATATTCCTTTATGTCCCTTTTTATAGGCAATTTATCAATTATCCTATATCCATATAGGCAATGTTCCTTCTTTAATTCGGGGTCACTGTGGATTTCTAAAACACTATATTTAGCCATCTGGCCTGCCATTCCTATATCATGGATAAGGGCTGAGTAGTAGACATCTATTATATCCTCTTCTTTTAACCCTAGCTCATCAGCAATACAGTAGGCTATATAGGCTGTTCGCCTTGAATGGTCAAAATATCTATTTTCAGCTATATCCAATGCATAGGATAGGCTAGACAGTAGTTGGCCTAATTTTATCTCTAGCTTTTTCATTTTCAATTTCTTCCCTCGCTTTTAAATATCTTTTTCTATCAACCTTCATCTTGTAAATATAATTATATATCCTTCCCCTAATAATGACAAAGGAAGAGCTTTCTTCTAAAAAGTGGGGATCCTTTAAATCCAGTTCCTGATTAAAAAATTCATCTAAATACCTATCTATAATCTTAAATCCACACTTTTCATAACACCTTATGGCCCTTTTATTAAACTGGGCCACCTCCAAATACATCTTGTTCATTCCCATTTCATTGAAATAAAAATCTAAAAAGGTAAGGATTGCCTCCGTTCCATACCCCTTATTGATATGGTTAGGATCTAATACAATTCCTAAAAGGGAATCCCTAAACAACTTTCTGATACGTTTTATCCCTAAATAGCCAATTAGTTTATCCTCTTCATTGAAAATACCATAATACCTATTCTTATCTTTTTGGATCTTATAATGGTACCATTCCCCTATCTCTTCCTTTGTTAATGGAGGTATATTGTAATCGAAAAGCAAAGGATTCTCATGTTTTCCCCAGTAATTCATATAATAAGCATCTTCTAATTTTAAAGTTCTTATGGTTATCCTCTCGCCTCGTATCTCCATATAAAAGCCTCTTTCATCTATTCTTCTTCCCTAATACTCTCCTTGTTTAAAAATTTAGTAAATTCCTTTTTCCATACCAGTTCTACCACTCCAGTTGGTCCATTCCTATGTTTTGCTATTATGACTTCCCCAATATTCTTCTTATCCGTATCCTCATGGTAGTATTCATCCCTGTATAGGAATAATACCACATCGGCATCCTGCTCTATGGCACCAGATTCCCTTAAGTCTGAAAGAATTGGCCTATGGTCAGAGCGTAGCTCTGGGGCACGGGAAAGCTGTGATAAAGCTAGGACCGGACATTCCATTTCCTTAGCTAAAGCCTTTAGGGCTCTGGATATGGCGGATATCTCCTGCTGCCTGTTTTCTGCCTTGCTATCTGACTGCATCAACTGTAAATAATCTATTACAATTAGATCTAGGCCCTTTTCAATCTTTAACCTTCTACATTTGGCCTTCATTTCAGTAATGCTTATTCCTGCAGTATCATCTATGAACACTTTTGCTTTAGATAGAGGACCCATGGCATCTATAATCCTCATCCACTCATCTTCTGCCAATCTACCGCTTACAATCTTTTGTAAATCTACATGGGCTACAGAACTTATCATCCTTTGGACTAACTGCTCCTTGGACATCTCCAAGGAAAATATGGCCACACTGGCTCCAGCCTTAATAGCTGCATTGGTGGCAATATTAATCCCTAGGGCAGTTTTGCCCATGGAGGGCCTGGCAGCCAAAAGTATCAGGTCTGATTTTTGCATTCCAGACAATTTATTATCTATATCTATAAATCCTGTAGTTAGGCCAGTCAGCTCCCCTTCCTGGGCTGCCATTTCCTCAATCTTTGAGAAGCTGTCCAATAATACCTCTTTCAAAGGGGCAAAACCCTCTTGGTGTCGGCCTTGGGTAATATCAAATATGTTTTTTTCCGCCTCTTCTATTATGCTGCCTACATCTTGGCTGCCTTCATAGCTCTTGGCTATTATATTGTCACAGGATTTTATTAAACGCCTTAGTATGGCCTTTTCTTTAACGATATCACAGTAATACTTGATATTGGAGGTTATAGCTACCCCTCCCGATAGCTCGGCCAGGTAGGTAACACCTCCAAGGCTTTCAAGGGTTCCCCTACGCTTTAATTCCTCCGCTAGGGTGATAAGATCTACCGGTTCATTCCTATTAAACAATTCTATTATTGCTTCAAAAATTTCCCTGTTTGCTTCCTTATAGAAATCTTCTGGATGGAGTAGCTCTACAGCCTGGTTTATTGCTTCCTTACTTAATATCATAGCCCCTAATACGGACTGTTCTGCCTCTAAACTATGTGGTGGAACTCTACCTAATATTGTTTCAGCTTCTATTTTTATCACCCCGTTATCCCTCTACTACATTTACCTTCAGTTTTGCAGTTATCTCTGGATACACCCTCACATCCACAAGGGTTTCTCCAAGGGATTTTATATTATCCTTTAATTCTATCTTTCTCCTATCAATATCTATCTTATGCTGCTTTTTTAAACCTTCAGCTATATCCTTAGATGTGATGGAGCCAAACAGTTTGCCCCCTTCACCGGCCTTACCCTTTAACTCCACACTTAAGGTCTCCAGTTTTTCCTTTAGCTTTAGAGCCTTTTCATATTCTTCCCTTTCCTTTTCCTTTTGGATCTTCTTTTCTTCCTCCCACTTTTTCAGATTGGCTGGTGTTGCTTCTATGGCTAATTTCTTAGGCAATAAATAGTTTCTTGCATAACCATCCTTAGCATTTACCAAATCTCCTGCTTTACCTAAACCCTTTACATCTTTTAATAAAATTACCTTCATTCTTCCTCACCTTCCCTTAAGTATTCCTCTATAGCATCAATAAGCATATCTTCCACTTGATCCAAGGTCTTACCTTCTATTTGAGTCCCTGCACTATTTAGATGGCCTCCTCCTCCCAGTTTCTCCAATATTAACTGGACGGATATAGTACCAAAGGACCTACCGCTTATATGGACCCTTCCTTCCCACAGGGTCAATACGAAAGTAGCTTCCACCCCGTCAATATTCAATAAATCATTAGCCGTCTGGGCTGCAATTAGGATGGAATCTTCCATTTCCCTTTCAAACCTTCCTATAACAATATTATCAAATACTATCTTAGAATTTTTAATTACATCGGCCTTGTATAAGAAGGTATCAAAATCATCCCTAAATAGCTGTCTTACACTGGTGGTATCTGCCCCAGCCCTCTTCAGTAAAGAGGCAGCTTCAAAGGTCCTAACTCCCGTTTTAAAGGTAAAGTTTTTCGTATCTACAGTTATACCTGCCAGTAAGGCATCTGCTTCAAATTTGCTCATCTCCATTTTGTCTGACATGTAATATAGTATCTCTGTAACCAATTCACAGGTGGATGATGCATAGGGTTCTAAATAGGTTAGTATTGGGTCCTTGATAAATTCGGCCCCCCTTCTATGATGGTCAATTAGGACAACCTTATCCGTCAAGTCTAAAAGTTCTGGGACCTCCATAAAGCTTGGCTTATGATTGTCCACCACTATCAGAAGGGAGTTTTTGTCTATAATATCTAAGGCTTCCTCCGGACTAACAATAAGATCCATATACTGGGGTTCCTCTTTCTTCATCCTATTATAAATATTCCTAATAGCTGGATTGATCCCTCCCAGTACCAGGTAAACCCTTTTGTTCCTATTTTTGACTGCCCTAATTATCCCTATGCTGGCACCAAAGGAGTCCATATCAGCATTCCTATGGCCCATTACAAATACCTTATCAGATTGATCTATTAGCTGCATTAAAGCATGGGATATAACCCTAGACCTTACTTTATTCCTCTTTTCTACTGCCTTAGTCTTTCCACCATAGAAACTTAAATTATTATTCCTCTTTACAACAGCCTGATCTCCACCTCTACCTAGGGCAATGTCAATAGCTGCCCGGGCATATTCATAGTTCTCATTTGGATTCTTTCCATTTACTCCTACCCCCATACTCAAGGTTACAGAAATGGTGTTGCCCTTATCGATTTCCCTAATCTGATCCAATATATCAAATTTTCTGCTCTCAATCTGTTTTAAGTGCTTTTCTTCAAATATCAGTATATATTTATCGTTTTCATACTTTCTTACTATACCATTATACATGGTCCCGTAGGCAGAAATTATCTTATCTATTTCTGCCAATACCAGTGGCCTATTGGCTTCAGGGGTAGTACCTTTTACCTCATCATAATTGTCTACATAAGCAATGCAGACAGCCATCTTCTCATCCTCATATTTTTCAGCTAAATCCATGAAATCCGTCTTATTTACCCAGTACAATACAATGACCCTATCCTTGGTGGAAATAGATTTTTTATTTTCTACAATATTGTAATAGACTCCATAATACTCATTTTTATATTTTATTTCCAGAGGATTCCCTACTGGATTATTTAGTATATTCTCCACCTTTAAGCCAGGTATAAAATCGTCTATATGTTCATTTAGTATATCCTCTTCATCCATCATATCTAAAAATCTAGTATTATACCAGGATATAATACCATCCTGATCCAATATTACCAAGGGAAAGGGCATATTGAATATGGCATGTTTGGTAATGGAATCAAATTCTTCCTGTAAACCTTCAATATATTTGGCCCATTCCTTTTCCTTATCTCGAATGGTTACAATATAATGGTAAATCAAATAAATTAGGGCAATTGCTAATAGTAAGGCTAAAATAGGCTGATAGAAAGCAATTATAGCTATAAGGCATCCTATTATAATCAAATATACTTTTGAATCCTTCCATTTAAATAAATTTTTACCAACCATAATTGTCCTCCTGTGAAATTAGGTAGATCTTTTTAACTTTCTAAAATCAATTATTACATCAAGTAGCCCTATAAGGGAAATAATCCATCCTATAGGTAGGATTACCACAAAAAGTACTATAATGATTACCCTGGTTAGCTTTCTTAAACCCCTTTTAAGGAGCTGAAAATCTATTACGGATAAGCCCTGGGTAAAAAACATAAAGGATGCCAAAACAGCTATATTTAATAGTACCGTTTCATAGCTAAATATTCCCAAATTCCTCAATAAATAAGTTCCCAAAAGCATAATTCCAATTCCCAACAATATATTATTGGGTAATTTAAATCGTGAAAATCTTGGAACTGATACTATACCATGCCCTAATCTTCTAAGTATTAGAGCAGATAATCTATAATTGATATAGGCTATAATTAATGAGGCAATCATTACCATGGAAGGCAGAGTAGATAAAGCATAATTTAACCTATCCTGTAAAAAATCCTTAATCTCCAATATTTCATAATTGGATATTCCAGTATCCTTCAATACTTCCACATAGGAATTTAACATTTGAACAAAATAATTTTCTATTTGATTTATTACACTAGTTCCTGCCATTTCACCTATAATGGCAATCAACAATATGCTGGTAATTAAAAATACTAGGCTACTGACCATTAAAACATTAAAAGACTTTTGTCTCTTCCTTATAGTATAGATTAGGGAAATACAGAAGGGTGTAAATATTAGAAATACCAATATACCATATACCTTATCTATGATTAACCCTACGACTATATTTGATATTATCAAGCCTATTAAGCTATAATTTATTCCATACCTAACACCTAGCACTGTAAAAAGAACTGGGTATAAAATAGAGATGCCTGGTAGATAGAATACCTCCATCAACACCAGTATAGTAGATATGGATATGGCAAAAAACATTTCCAAAGCTCTATTTTTTGAATCTAATTTCAAGTCCTTACCCCCAATCTCACCTAGACCTTATGAATTCCATCAACTGGGTCAGGTCACCGTACCACTTTTCAATCTTATGGTTTTCCAATATGTTTATCTTCACCTTATTTTTTAATTTGGCATCTATATCTTCATAATCCAGTCCAAGCCTTCTCCCTAATAAATAGGAATAGAGTATAATATCTGAAATGCATTCCTCCAAATCCTCCTTTATATCCTCTTCCCCTTTAAGCAATAGCTCATATAAGGAGGCAAGAGAGGTTAACATTTCACTCTTTAACCACTCTATAGTCTTAAGATTTTTTATTATATCCATATCCCTTCTTTGGTCCATATTTTCACCCTTTTTTCAAATTATAACAAATATAGGTCTTTCCTAGTCTTTAAAAAATTAAATCCCCTATTTCAATATATGAAAAAAACAAAAGTTAGCCTTAATAATATAATACAGACTATAATATTATATGTCAAACAAAAAAGGGTCCTATAATAAATGTTGGGGTGGAAAATAATTTACCCTAACATTTATTTTTTCTAAAAATAAAATGCACTCGTGAAATAAACCTGCTAAAATGTTAATTGGCTAAAAAAAAACATACAAAGGAGGTTTATTCACAAGTGCAAT
>JAAYEM010000046.1 GCA_012728725.1 Tissierellia bacterium
GATAAGGAAGTAACCCTATCTGCCCATGTGGATACCCTAGGTGGAATGGTAAAGGAGATAAAATCCAATGGTAGATTGAAATTCACCCAAATTGGAGGCTATGTTTGGTCTACTGTGGAGGGGGAATACGTCCAGGTAGAAAATAGCCAAGGAAAACTGTATTCAGGTACAGTCCTCATAACTAAAGCCTCATCCCATGTCCATGGAGAGGAGACTAAGACCACAGAAAGAAATATGGATAATATGGAAATTAGGTTGGATGAAAAGGTGTCTAGTAAGGAGGATGTGGAAAAGCTAGGTATCAATGTAGGGGATTTTGTATTTTTTGACCCTAGGGTAACCATTACCCCCAGTGGCTTTATAAAATCCAGGCATTTAGATGATAAGGCTGGGGTTGCCTGCCTGCTGGGTATGGCCAAATATTTAGTTGATAACAATATTACCCCTAAGTATACTACCAATCTATTTATAAGCAATTATGAAGAGGTGGGCCACGGGGCCAGTGCTGCCATTCCAGAAAAGACCTTTGAATTTATTGCCATAGATATGGCAGCTCCTGGACTAGGCCAAACCTCCGATGAGTTTAGCGTAACCATATGTGCCAAGGACAGCTCCGGTCCCTATGATCTAGAACTAAGACAAAGGCTTGTAAAATTAGCTGAGGAAAATGGTTTAAATTATAAGATAGATATATATCCCTATTATGGCTCCGATGGGTCAGCAGCCTTGAGGGCTGGATATGATTTTAAGGTAGGCCTAATTGGCCCTGGAGTTGACGCCTCCCATTCCTACGAAAGAACCCATAGGGAGGCTATAGAAAATACCATAAAGCTAGGCATACTATACCTAACAAAATAATTAAATTTAAACCACCTTACTTATATTTCCAGGTTTATTTTTAAGAAGCTTTAGCAAAATATATACGAGGTGGTTTAATGAACATAAATGAAAAATTTATAATAAATTTGCAGGGAAAGACCTTTGTCACCTATGAAGGATTATTAGATCTAGCCCATCAGAAGAATTTAAAATCCTTGGAAGTGGAACTCATCCAAATACCCACTGAGGAAAACAATATGACAGCCATATGTAGGGCTACTGCCACCACGGAAAATGAAACCTATACTGACTTGGGAG
Organism: Tissierellia bacterium; assembly: GCA_012728725.1. Taxonomy (GTDB): domain Bacteria; phylum Bacillota; class Clostridia; order Tissierellales; family Tepidimicrobiaceae; genus JAAYEM01. Next base: position 1,138 of record JAAYEM010000046.1, read on the forward strand.
ATGCCAGCCCCCAGTCGGTAAATAGCAGCATAGTGCCCCATTTGATTAGGATGGCCTCTACCCGGGCTAAGGCAAGGGTTTTAAGGGATTTGACCAATATAGGCATGACTGCCATTGAGGAGTTGGCAATAGATGATGAGGTAAACGAAGAGGATCAACCCTACCTAGTACCTGGCCTGGAGCCACCTACTAAAAGGCAGTTGGAAACCTTAAAGAGGCTTGCCGAAGAACTGAATACATCGATTAATTATGATAATCTGACAAAAAAATCTGCAGGAGCTTTAATCTCCAGGATGTTAGAGGAAGTAAAAAATGTTGGAAGGAGTTAGGCGGCCTAGCCGCCTAAGCCTTATTTTTGACTAGGTCAACTAATATCCTGCTAAGTTTTAAGGAATCATGGCGGATGTAGTCCTTCTTAATATCTACTAAATTATCCTTTATTAGCTTAATGCCCTTTTCAGCCAATATATCCTCATCTTTAGGACCTAAAATTACTGGTTCTGATCCATCAAATATATACTTTTTCAAGGTAGCATCTGGTATTTTTTCTACATTTGCAATTACATAATCTAAAAGATCCTCCCTGCTGTGATCCAGTATCCCATTAACATGGTCCAATACCGTATACCCATCGGTCTCTCCTGGCTGGGTCATTACATTGGCTATATAGACCTTCAATCCCTTGGATCTATATATGGTATCCACCATATCATTGACCAATAGATTAGGGATGACACTGGTGTATAAGCTGCCTGGCCCCAGTACTATTATATCTGCCTCTTCAATGGATTCTACAGCTTCTTTTAGAGGATAGGAAACCCTAGGTTCCATAAAAATTCGTTTTATCCTACTGGATAACTCCTTATTCTTTAGGGGGATTTTAGATTCCCCCTTAATGGTATAGCCATTTTCCAATTCAGCATACAGGGTTACATCTTCTAAGGTCATAGGTAATACCTTCCCAGTTACCGCTAATACATTGCTGGTTTCTTTTACTGCAGCTTCAAAACTTCCGCATATTTCATTCATGGCTGCTATAAATAGATTTCCAAAACTTTGCCCCTTTAATATTCCTTCACTAAACCTATACTGGAGTAGTTTTTCCATGATGGGTTCTGTATTGGCTAGGGCCAATATACAGGATCTAATATCTCCTGGAGGAAGCATTCCCAAATCCTCCCTCAATACTCCTGAACTTCCCCCATCATCAGCCACCGTTACAATGGCTGTAATATTTGAAGTATACTCCTTTAAGCCCCTCAACAATATGGAAAGGCCGGTGCCTCCACCAATGGCCACCACCTTTGGTCCCTTCTCTAATGAACATTGACTTTTTTTATTCATAATCCTTACCCCTTTATCCTAATTTATAATCCCTATGACTTACTATGGTCCTGTGCCCATTTTTCTTTAGCCTATTTCCTATATCTTCTCCTATAGCAACAGATCTATGTTGTCCACCGGTACAGCCTATTCCTATTATCAGCTGGGATTTGCCTTCCTTAATATAAAAGGGAATAAGAAACTCCAGTAAATCCATTAATTTGTCTATGAATATGCTGGTCTCTTCCCAACCGAATACATATTTTTTTACCTCTTCATCTTCTCCGGTTAAATCCCTTAACTCTGGTATATAGAAGGGATTCGGGATAAACCTAACATCGAATACCAAATCAGCATCTAAAAGGATTCCATGTTTAAATCCAAAGGATACTACTGATATGGTTAATTTTCTTAATTCCTTCCCCTCAACAAATATTTTTGATATCTCCTCTTTCAGCATCCCTATGGTCATATTGGATGTATCTATTATGAAATCTGCCTTATCCTTTACCTTTTGAAGCATTTTCCTCTCTTCTTCTATTCCATCTATTATCCTTCCATTAGGATTTAAGGGGTGAGGCCTTCTAAGCTCCTTGTATCTTTTTATTAATACATTGTTAGAGGCATCTAGAAAGAGGATCTTGTATTTGGTTCCCTCTTTAGACAATTCTTCCAATCCCTTAAAAAGGTCTTCAAAGAATATGCCTCCCCTAATATCCAATACTACTGCCACCTTTTCAATATTCTTCTTTGATTGATAGCAAAGTTCCACAAATTTGGGCAGCAAGGTAGGAGGTAGGTTATCCATACAATAATAGCCAATATCCTCCATAGCTTTCATGGCTTGGCTCTTTCCTGCTCCAGACATTCCTGTAATTATTACAAATTCCAATTAACTCACCTCCCCTTAAGCCTCCAAGTTTCTTATCCTATGAATAGGAATCTTCCCTTCCAGTGCCCTAATTATTCCCTCTTCCACATTGCCTACATCCTCGGGGTCATGGGCATCGCTATTTATTACAAATTCTACATTAGTCTTTAGTGCTTTTTTTATATTTTCAAGGGATAATTGGCTGTGGCTGGAATTGATCTCCAAGGCCACCCCCTTCTCATGGGCAGCCCTGGCAAGCTTTTCAATATTCAACCTAGCCTTTGATCCTGGGTGGGTAATTATATCTACGGGATATCTGTTTATGGCCCTTATCAAGGCCTGGGTATTTTTCTCCTTAATTATATTATTAAGCCTAGCCACCTTTTTGGATATAGGATTGGCCACAAATAGGAGGAATCCATCCCTTATGGATTTAGGTATTATTCCATAATGGAAGCCTAGAAGCAGTATATCTATTATTTCAAGTATTTCATCATCTATATCTATATCTCCATTAAAACTCACTACATTGGCTTCCACTCCTAATAGGACCCTTATCTTATCCTTGTACTCCTCATTTAATTCATCTATTTCCCTCCTCATTTGGAAAAGCTTCTTTTTCCTGACACCGTAAATGTGGCTAGGGCCATGATCGCATATGGCAACTTCCTTGAGTCCTCTTTTTATAGCTACTTCCACATTATCCCGAATACTTCCACTACCGTGGCTGTATGTGGTATGTGTATGATAATCCCCTATAATCTTCATATTCCTTCCTTCCTAATCATCTCCAATTATTTTTATTTCTGGCTCCAAAAGTACCCCAAATTTATCATGGACAATCTTCTGTACCGTTTGAATAAGCATGTAAACATCATGAAAGGTAGCTTTGCCAGTATTTACTATAAATCCACAGTGTTTTTCTGAAACCTGGGCATCTCCATATCTAATGCCCCTTAGGCCTGCATCGTCTATAAGTTTTCCTGCATAGTAACCTTCAGGCCTTTTGAAGGTACTGCCTCCGCTAGGGAATTCCAGGGGTTGTTTTGAGGTTCTCTGATGGGTTAAATCCTTCATCCTTTCCTCTATTTTAGAATACTCTCCCTTCTCCAATTGGAATTCTGCAGCCAATACCACCAGGCCTTCATCTACAACCCTGCTACCCCTGTATCTGAAATCCATATCATCCTTGGTCAATTCTACTATCTTATTATTTTGATCCAAGGCCCTAACCTTAAGAACTATATCCTTCATCTCCCCACCATAGGCACCAGCATTCATGGTAATGGCCCCACCTATGGTGCCAGGAATTCCACTAGCAAATTCAAATCCAGTTAGGGATTCCTTTAAAAGCCTATTGGCCACTGTAGATAGGAGGGCCCCACTTTGGCAGACAACCCTGATGCCATCTATATCAATCCTATTAAAACCATTGGCAATCTTTATAACAACACCCCTTATTCCTCCGTCCTTTACTAGGAGATTGGTGCCATTTCCCATTATAAAATATTTAATATTATTCTCCCTACAAAACTTAACGGCTTCTACTATCCTTCCCTCTGAATCTGGTATTATCATCACATCGGCAGGTCCACCAATCTTAAAGGAGGTATGCTCCTTCATAGGTTCATTAAATAGAATCTTTCCAAAATCCTTATCTTGAAACAATTGATAAAGTCTGTCCTTATCCAAAATACCACTCCTATATATTTTTATTCTTTAAATTTATCTATCTCTATTTTAGCATCTTCAATGGCCTCATAGGAAGCCTTTTCTCCCAAAAGGGCCTTCCTTATTTCTTCCTGGATTATGGCCTCAATTTCCACCCAATTATCCATAAAGGGTATATATTCAGTGTAAATAAGGCTTTCCTCCACCTTTTTCATATTAAGCTTATCCATATACATATCTTTTATTCCCCTTTTGACTGTAAATAATCCAACCTTCTCCAGAGACCTTTGATTGGAGTCACTAGTTAGGAATTTGAGAAATTTAATACACATTTCTATCTTTTTAGGGTCTTCATCTCTTAATATACCATAAGAAACTATGTCATTGCTGAGGACTACAGGCAGATTTTTATCTCCAGTAGGAAAATTAGCTATATCAAAATTAAATCCTTCCCCGCTTTTATTAGAGTTTTCCAATAAATCTATTGCCCAGGCCCCGGTGATTATGGTAGCTACCTTCTGCTGATTATAAAACATATCCCAGGCATCCTTCTGGCTTAATACGGGAAAGTAATCTGGAGTTACCTTATACTTTTTATTTAAATTGATAAGCCTTTCCAGGCCCTTAATGGCCTTTTCCCCATAGAAATTATACTCCATCCTTTTAGGGTTTATAAGCTCTGCTCCGTCGGAGAGGATTATCCCCCAGATATAATAATAGTTAGGACCTATATTGCTAATAAAACCGTACTGGTCTATTAGCCCATCCCCATCGGAATCATAGGTAAGTTCTTCTAAGGAATTTACAAATTCCTCATAGGTCCAGGAGCCATTTAAGGGTGGGGATACACCCCTTTCGTTGAATTTATCCAGGTTTAAATATAATACATTGGTACTGATACCTATAGGGATGGCCACTAGCTCCTTATTATAGGTTACCGATTTCAATATCTGATGCTTAAAAGCTTCCAGCTCTTCCTTTTCTATATATTCATCCAGGGGTTCTAACATATCAAAAGCATAAAAATTTGAATCCAAAGGGATTATATCTGGTACTTCTTCTAGACTTAAATTGCCCTTAACCAAATTGTCCATATCATCCCCACTGGCTTTAATAAGCTCTATATAAACCCCAGAATTCCTCCTCTCAAAGGCCCTAATCCTTTCCTTAAGCCAAGAATACAGCCTATCCCCATTTATATTCGGCCTGGATAGATCCCAGATTTTGATTATGCCCCTATAGGCCTCCTCCTCTTCCTCTTCCAAGGTAATAAAATTATCTATAAATAGATTATAAGTCCAAACCAGTATAAATCCAATTAAGATAATAGAAATTATTTTACGCACCATGGCCACCTCCTATTATATAATTATTCACAGGAGATAGCCATTATGTAATATGCTGGTAGGGTAGAGGAAAAGGGAATGGTGGGATAAACGCTTATCAGTATTATTCTAAAGCCTAAACCTAATATCCTTAATAGTTCCAGGTCTTGATTGCTTAGAAATCTGGTCAAAAATATTATATACATATCTATCACAACTATTGGATACTAAATCCATATCATGGGTAATCATAAATATGGACACCCCATCATCGTTTATATCGTATAGTAAATTTAAAAGCTCCTTTAAGTTTTCCCTATCCTGGCCATAGGTAGGTTAATCAGTATAAATAATTTTAATAGTAAGAGAATGGAAGGTTGAGGCAAAAATAGACTCTATAATAAATGTTGGGGTGGAAAATAATTTACCCTAACATTTATTTTTTCTAAAAATAAAATGCACTCGTGAAATAAACCTGCTAAAATGTTAATTGGCTAAAAAAAACATAGAAAGGAGGTTTATTCACAAGTGCAA
>JAAYEM010000047.1 GCA_012728725.1 Tissierellia bacterium
ATATTTAATGTGGCCCATTATGGAATTGTAGGAGACCTATATGAAGTCTTACCAGAGCTGATCAAGGCCTTGGATAATATAGATGAAATAATGGAGAATATAAATTTTATTTGCAAAAAATTTTAATAATAATATGTAAATAATATTAGCCTGGGAAAAGCTGGGCTATATTTTTGCATATAACTTTGATAATAATCTAAAAAGATTAGGTATATAAGGTCATACTCATATGGAAATGAATAGGAAAACAAATATTTTTTAATGGGGGTGATTTAATACTATCTTTTTTAGAAAAAAAAGGGTATTATATCAATGAGCTTGCTTATGTGCAAATTAGGGTATATAATTAAATGCCTACTGAAAGGGAAAAATAGTATATAGGTTGTAGGATTTTATACCCTAAAATTCGATATTATTATGCATTTTTTGTTCTTGAACTTGGTGGTGTAGGGTGATAGAATAATCCTGGTTTTAAAAATGGTATATATAGAAACCTAGGCAAAACCTTTTCATTAAATAATCAAGGGAGGTAAAACAATGTCAAAAGAAAGCTTAAACCCATTGGAGAGTGCCCAAAAACAAGTGAAAGCAGCCTGTGATGCATTAGGGTTGGAGCCAGCAGTATATGAAATATTGAAGGAACCTCAAAGGATGATTGAAGTTTCAATCCCTGTTAAGATGGACGATGGCACTACTAAATTGTTCAAAGGCTATAGGGCGGTACATAATGATGCCATAGGCCCAGGCAAGGGTGGAATAAGATTTCATCCCTGCGTAACCCCTGACGAGGTTAAGGCTTTATCCATATGGATGACCTTTAAATGTGGAGTAATGGGCATCCCCTATGGTGGAGGCAAGGGTGGAATAGTAGTTGACCCCCAAACCCTATCCCAAGGTGAATTGGAAAGACTTTCTAGAGGTTACATTAGAGGAATATATAAATATTTGGGAGAGAAGATAGATATACCAGCTCCAGATGTGGGAAGCAATGGACAGATTATGGCCTGGATGGTAGATGAATATAATAGATTGACCGGTAGTTCAAATCTTGGAGTAATGACAGGTAAACCAGTGGCCTGGGGTGGTTCCAAGGGAAGACACGATGCTACTGGATTTGGTGTTTCAATAATAACTAGAGAAGCAGCAAGGGAGCTGGGTATTGAGATAAAAGGTGCTAAAATTGCCATCCAAGGTTTTGGAAATGTAGGTAAATACACTACCAAATATCTACAATTACAAGGGGCTAATATAGTAGCTGTAGCAGAATGGGCACCATCCATAGGAACCTATGCTTTATATAATGAAGATGGATTAGATTTTGAAGATATGAAGGCCTATATGGAGGAACATAAGAATCTGATAGGATATCCAAAGGCCAAACAGATTACCCTTGATGAATTCTGGTCATTGGATGTAGATATATTAATTCCTGCAGCATTGGAAAATGCCATAACTGCAGAAATAGCTGAAAAGGTAAATGCTAAACTTATATGTGAAGCAGCCAATGGCCCTATTACCCCTGAGGCAGATGAAATATTAAATAGGAGGGGAATTCCTGTAACTCCAGACATCCTAACCAATGCCGGTGGTGTAATAGTATCCTACTTCGAATGGGTACAAAACCTATATGGATACTACTGGGAGGAAGAGGAAATAAAGGAAAGGCAAGAGTTGACAATGGTTAATGCCTTTAAGGATATATGGGCCCTTAAAGAGGAAAAAGAGGTAACCATAAGGGAAGCAGCCTATATGATTTCAGTTAAGAGGATAGCAGAGGTTATGAAATTAAGAGGCTGGTACTAGTAGCGGTGCCAGGTCCCAATTTACTAACTTATTTCCGTTTAAAAAGTCGGGGAAACCCGACTTATTTTAATATTGGTACCCGGCACTAACTTACTAACTTATGGCAATTTACAGACGATACCAGAATGACAAAGACTAGCAATAAATAGCTTTTACCAACATAAAGAGCCTTTCCAATTACATCCTGTAAGTTTATTCGTCTTGTTTTTGAAATGTTGACTAAAAACCAAATCTATTCTAATGTGCTAGATTCCAATATGGCAAATAGGATTTTGGCATGATAGGGGGGAATTATGAGAAATTTAAAATTTATATTTTTGTTTATAGTTATAATTACTCTGTCTTCATGTACTCAATCTGGAATTAATATTAATGATGATATTCTTGATGAAAAGCAAGCTGAAGAAATGAAAATTAATACAGATTTAGTGCAGTTTGATGATTTTGAGCTTGAGAAAAACTCTGATTGGCTTATACCTTTAACATTAGATGAAAAACCTATTAGACCGGAAAATCCAGATATTATTGAGCACAGAGAAACCATAGAATTAGAAAAGAAACTTTTAGAAAAGATGAAACAGAAAAAACAGGATATTGTTGGAATGAATTTGGTTCTAAATAAAAATAATTTTTTAGTTTTTTGGAACAAAAATAAAGGGAAAATCTATCTTTACGATGATGAAAAAGAATCCTTACAATTTTTATTAGATACTGATATTTTGGAGGGAAGTCTAGAAGAGGCTATGCAGGAAGGCCAATCTTTTTTCTTGGCAGATGTAAATAAAGAGCATCTTTATTTAGCAAATGGGAATTATCTATATCAATTTGATCATGAAGGAAAACAGATACTATCCAGAAAAATTCCGGAGAATTTTAAAATACTAACTCTAAGAGAAAGCTTTGCAGTATTAACAAAAGAAGAAAAATTATATATATATTCATATAGTAGTGATTCTATTACCCATGTTTTTGAAAATAAATATGTTTTTTATTATTATAAAGATTATTTAATACTTCAAAAAGATAATGAAATGTATTGTATAGATTTTAGAAATAATAAAATGTATTATCATCAAGAGAGAAACATAGGAGATATGCAACCTTTAATTATTCCAGGAAGTGATAAGATTATTATTATTGATAAAGAGAATTTAGATGGAGCTCCCAGGGAATATAAAATAAACCTACCAAAATTATGATTTTAATATTTATAAATAATATTATATAACTTTAAAGAATATACTTTATGCACTATGATAGAAACAATTATAAAACAAGATAAATAATTTATATTTATAGAAAGTAGCCAGAGAGCTTCGTCCCTCTGGCCATTTTCTATTTTTGTCTTAATAATTTAATAGCAGTTCTAATTTTAATAGGATTGCCATAAATCAAGGTTTCCAACCTATACATTTTAGATCCTAAAACTCCTATAAATCCAGTGGTAGCAGCTAGTAGAGCCAGGGAAATTATTACATGTAAAGTTGATACATTTCCCATAGAGACTCTAACAAACATAGCCATAAATGAACTAAAGGGAAGGAGGCAATCTTAAGTATCATACTATCAGGTGTTTGCATACTAAACATGGATACAAAGAAAGCCCCTATAAATATAATCATAATAGGAGTTGCAGATGCTCCAATATCTTCCGTCCTGGATACTAAAGCTCTAATTATTCCAAAACAGAATAAATAGAAAAGATTTTATACTGTCTCAATTGATTGGATTTGGGTAAAATAAAATAGGCGACCATAAGCCGCCAATTGTCAATTTAGAATTGTAAATTGCCAACTATCAATTGACCATTATTAATTGAAAAGGGAAAGGAGTAATATATGGAATACAATATTATAGAAAAAAATAATCAAATAATAATTAAAGATATAAAGGATTTTCACCCTAAACATATATTCGAATGTGGGCAGGCTTTTAGGTGGCATGTGGAGGAGGATGGAAGCTATACAGCTATTCATAAGGGAAAGATTATCAATGTAAAAAAAGATGGAGAGGACATTATATTCTCCAACACCAATATGAATGATTTTGAAAAGGTCTGGTATGATTATTTTGATTTAGGCAGGGATTATGGAAGGATTAAGGAGGAATTGTCTAAAGATCCCATACTAAAGGAGGCCATTAAGTTTGGTGAAGGTATAAGGATCCTCAATCAAGATCCCTTTGAAACTACCATATCCTTCATAATATCTGCCAATAACCAGATACCCAGGATCAAAAAATCTATAGAGTTGATTACTGAAAACTACGGAGAGTCTATAGGTTTTTATAGGGATAGGGAGTATTTTTCCTTTCCCAGTCCTGAAATTTTAGCCCAGGCTGATGAAAAGGAACTAGAGGATAAATGTAGGGTAGGATATAGGGCCAAATACATAGTAAATGCCTCTAATATGATCAATAATAAGGAAGTGAATTTAGATAATTTACCCCAATTAACAAGTGAAGAAGCTAAAAAGGAACTTATGAAACTTCCTGGAGTAGGGCCTAAGGTATCCAATTGTATACTATTATTCTCATTAAATAAAAATGAAGCCTTTCCCGTAGATGTATGGGTGCAAAGGGTAATGGAGGAGCTGTATTTTAAGGAGGAGGCAAGGATTAAGAGGATTTCAGATTATGCTGAAGAAAACTTTGGCTCTCTAGGAGGGTTTGCCCAGCAATATCTATTCTACTATGCTAGGGAATTGGGGATAGGGAGAAGGTAAAATAAATGCTCTTTTAGTATCACTAAATCCTAAAAGAGCATCCCTTCTAATCTATTGTATCCATCCCCTTAACCTCATTACCTCCTCTAATTTTTTTATAGAGCTCATATAGGCTGCTTCCCTAAAGGTAACCTTATACTTTTCCACCACATCCCATATATCGTTAAAGGCATTGACCATAGCAACTTCTTGCCTAGCAACCACTTCATCAGAAAACCAAAAATGTTTGTACAAATTTTGTACCCATTCAAAATAGGAAACTATAACCCCTCCACAATTAGTTAATATATCAGGAGTTACCACTATTCCCCTTTCCTTTAATATGGTGTCCCCATCTGGGGTGGTTGGACCATTTGCTCCTTCACAGATTAATTTTACATTTATCTTTTTAGCAATTTCTGCATCGATGGCATTTTCTATGGCTGCAGGTATGAAAACATCTACATTAAGCTCCCAGAATTCATCTAATGGGATCTTGTCTGCCTTGGGATAATTGGATAGGTTTTTATTAGTCTTTAAATGCTTTACCATATCCTCATAATCTAAACCCTTAGGATTATATATGGCACAATCCCTTAAGGCAATTCCTACTACCTTACCCCCCATATCTTGTACATATTTGGCTGTGTAGCTGCCCACATTGCCAAAACCTTGGAGGGTGAAGGTGGTATTTTCCATTTTAAGTCCTAATTTTTTTATAGTTTCTCTAGCAATTATGGCTACTCCAAAGCCAGTTGCTTCAACTCTTCCCTTGGAACCCCCAAATTCTATTGGTTTACCGGTAAAGGTTCCAGTATCGGACTTACCTGAAATATTCATATATTCATCTATCATCCATCCCATTATTTGAGCATTGGTTCCCATATCAGGGGCTGGAATATCTATTTTTTCCCCCAGATAGTCGTACAGTTCCCTTACATATCCTCTGGCCAGCCTCTCCAACTCAGTCATAGATAACTTTTTAGGATCAACCGTTACCCCTCCCTTGGCTCCACCAAAGGGTACACCAGCAACACAACCTTTGAAGGTCATCCAGATGGATAAGGCCTTTACCTCATCGGCAGTTACATTGGGATGAAACCTTATTCCCCCTTTGCCAGGGCCTAGGGCATCGTTATGTAAAGATCTATATCCCTTAAATACTTCTATGGACCCATCATCCATTTTTACTGGAATAGAGATCTCCACAAGCCTTTTTGGCTCCTTTAATAATTTATATATTGATGGATGTAAATTTAATGCTTCACAGGCTTTTTTGATCTGCAATTGGGCGTTTTCTAATGGGTTCAAAATTTCCCTTTCCATGTAATTACCTCCCATGATTAGAAGATTAATTTATTATAGTATGATTCGTTGCTAATTTTATAACTATTATACATTAGTTTTGACTATTTACAACAAGTATTATAAATATTCAACAGATAGTAAATAGAGAAATATAAAAAGGAAGCATATTTTTTAGCTGAAATTAAGGGTTTAATTTTTGTCTGGAAAAATTGTTGTAAATGGTGTATTCTTAATCTATATATAATTTGACTAGTTAGAAGGTGGGAGACTTATGCTGGGAACAATAGTAAATGCTGTAACAATTATATTTGGAAGCCTATTAGGAGTACTAATCAGAAAGGGTATAAAAGATGAGTACAAAAAGACCGTTATGGACGGAGTAGGCCTTACCGTCATTATTATAGGATTAATGGGAGCCATTAAAACGGAAAATACCATATTAGTAATTATTAGTATTGTATTGGGAAGCATAGTGGGGGAGGCCTTGGCTATAGAGGATAAATTGAATAATATAGGTGAAAAACTGGAAGGAAAATTTGGCAAGGGGGATTCAGATTTTTCTAAAGGATTTGTAACTGCATCCTTGGTATTCTGTATAGGGGCCATGGCCATAGTAGGCTCCTTAGAAAGTGGACTTATGGGGGATCACAGTACCCTTTTTGCCAAATCCATTTTAGACGGCATCTCTTCAGTAATATTTTCCTCAACCTTAGGAATTGGTGTAGCCTTTTCTGCAATACCAGTTTTTCTATATCAAGGAGCCATTACTTTGCTTGCTTCATCGGTAAAGGACCTATTGACCCCTGATGTAATAAGGGAAATGTCAGCGGTAGGTGGGATTCTCATTATGGCCATAGGAATCAATGTATTAGATATTAAGAAGATAAGGATAGGAAATATGCTCCTAGCTGTATTTATTCCATTAATCTACTTTGCCCTTGTATCTATTTTTGGATTCTAGTTGGACTTTGGAGAATTGTTATAGAAAAAGGATGTAGGACAAGATATTCAGAGAAAAAAAGAGAAATAAGAAGATATATTAATGTAATTATTGGAAATAATAAATTCTGGAAAAAAGTAAGACTTGATTCTCTTTTTTTAATTAAGTAACATTATAACTGTGCATGTTAGCACTCGGTGACATTGAGTGCTAACAAAATGGGAAAATTAAACAAATAACAAGGAGGTAATGGCATGAACCTTAAACCCTTAGGTGACAGAGTTGTAATCAAAATAGTTGAAGCGGAAGAAAAGACTAAATCCGGTATAGTTCTTCCTAGCACTGCTAAAGAGCAACCTCAAATGGCTGAGGTTATCGCTATAGGTCCAGACATACTTAATGATGAGAAGAAAAAAGATCAAATTAAAGTGGGCGACAAGGTAATATTTTCAAAATATGCAGGGACTGAAGTAAAAATAGATGGAGAGGAATATACAATACTTAAATTAAATGATATTTTGGCGGTAGTTGAGTAGTGGAGTCGAGGAAAAATACAAAACTAAAGGAGTGTGAATCTAATGGCTAAAGAAATTAAATTTGGCGAAGACGTTCGTCGTTTAATGGAGAATGGAATAAACAAGCTGGCAGATACTGTTAAGGTAACCCTTGGACCAAAGGGAAGAAATGTTGTATTAGATAAGAAGTTTGGCTCACCACTTATAACCAATGATGGTGTGACTATTGCTCGTGAAATTGAATTAGAAGATAGATATGAAAACATGGGAGCCCAATTGGTAAAGGAAGTTGCAACTAAGACTCAAGATGTGGCTGGAGACGGTACCACAACTGCAACCCTATTAGCTCAAGCTATAATTAGAGAAGGGCTAAAGAATGTGGCAGCTGGTGCTAACCCAATGATATTACAAAATGGATTAAAAAAGGCAGTAGATAAAACTGTAGAAGAAATAAGAAGGTTCTCCAAGGATGTAGAAACTAAAGAATCTATTGCACAAGTTGCTTCCATATCAGCTGGAGATGATGAAATAGGTAGTCTAATTGCAGAAGCTATGGATAAGGTAGGAAACGATGGAGTTATAACTGTTGAAGAATCCAAAACCATGGGTACTACTTTAGATGTAGTAGAAGGTATGCAATTTGATAGAGGGTACTTATCACCTTATATGGTTACAGACACAGACAAGATGGTAGCTGAATTAGAAGAACCATATATACTTATCACTGATAAGAAGATTTCCAACATACAAGACATATTGCCAATATTAGAACAAATTGTTCAACAAAGCAAGCCTCTATTGATCATTGCAGAAGATGTGGAAGGGGAAGCATTAGCTACATTAGTAGTTAATAAATTAAGAGGAACCTTCAACTGTGTAGCAGTTAAGGCCCCAGGATTTGGTGACAGAAGAAAAGAAATGCTTAGAGATATAGCCATATTAACTGGCGGTCAAGTAATATCTGAAGAATTAGGTCTTGACTTAAAAGAAGCTAAATTAAATATGTTAGGTAGAGCAAGAAGGGTTCAAGTAGATAAAGAAAACACTGTAATAGTGGATGGAGAAGGTTCCGAATCCGAAATTAAAGATAGAATTAAGCAAATTAAACGTCAACTTGAAGAAACTGACTCCGAATTCGATAAGGAAAAATTACAAGAAAGACTGGCAAAATTATCTGGAGGAGTTGCAGTAATCCAAGTAGGTGCTGCTACTGAAACTGAACTTAAAGAAAAGAAAGTAAGAATAGAAGACGCTTTAGCAGCAACTAGAGCTGCAGTTGAAGAAGGGGTAGTACCTGGTGGTGGAACTGTTCTAATAGACTGTATCCCTGAAGTATCTAAACTATTAGATGAAACTGAAGGAGACGAAAGAACAGGAGTAAGCATCATACTTAGAGCACTAGAAGAACCAGTAAGACAAATAGCTGAAAATGCAGGGCTAGAAGGTTCAATAATAGTAGAAAAGGTTAAAGAAAAAGAAGCAGGTGTTGGATTCGATGCATTAAATGGCAAGTTTGTAAATATGATCGAAGCAGGAATCACAGACCCAACCAAGGTTACTCGTTCAGCATTACAAAATGCTGCATCAGTAGCAGCCATGGTATTGACAACAGAAGCTGGAGTAGTAGATATAGAAAAAGACGAACCAATACCAGGCGGAAACAATATGGGAATGATGTAATAAATGAAAAGGCCAAAAACCTGAGAAGGGGTTTTTGGCCTTTTGTATTTTTGATTCTCTTATTTAAATAGGATGCAAGTGCTTAAACTAATACTTAGATAATAAGAGCCGGGCATCAATTTCAATAAAAATATTTACAAATGCAGCTCTTGCTATTGCAGGAATGGTAAAGTTTGAGCATGATGAAAAAGTAGAGAGAAAACCATTAATTGCTGCTACAATGTTTGGAGTCACTACTCCTTGTGTAGACACTGCC
>JAAYEM010000048.1 GCA_012728725.1 Tissierellia bacterium
GTCTAGCAATTAGAAATGCGGTATTTGATATAGCGGAGGATATGGGATGTTTCAATTCCTCATAGGTAGTCTAGCAATGAAATATACTCTAGCCATATTATTTCACCAGCCTACAAGTTTCAATTCCTCATAGGTAGTCTAGCAATCGTTGCTTATATTGATATTACTAGGTTTCACATTTTTTGTCAAATGGGGTTTTGTCAAATTTATGGGTATTATTTTTCTTTAATTTTTCTGTATAACCATTGAAATATACAGATTTGTTGTAATAAAAGAAAATGTCGTCGATCCCCAGGGGGTTTTTGCACTAGTGGAGGTCGACGACATTTTTTATAAATAGGGTTAAGCAAATTATAATTTGCCTCCACAAAATGGGCAATAATTAAAATCTGTAGGCACATTGGTTTTACAATTTGGACAATACCTAAAGGGCATGTAATTGTTGATACGCCTCAAATCATCCATCTTTATTTCAGTATCAGGATTTTTCTCAAATTCCCTTCCAACTTCAGGATCCAATTCATAAAGGCTGCCACAGCAGGAGGTTTTTGCAATATACCTAACATTCCATCTGAAAGTTGGTATAAAAAATATGTGCAAATACCTGTACACCTTATGAATTTCAAATCTATCCAATCTCCCACAGGAAGGACATATAATATTATTATAAGTTCCTATATGCTCATCTTTGTCCTCTATACCGAAAAACGCTACAAAGAACATACAATTCACCCTTTTCTCCTGTTTATACCGTATACTTAATATTTCACCATATATTTAATATAACACAAAAATAACTATATCAACTAAAAAATATAATTATGTAGTACAGTTTTATTGCTAAGCCTCAGTGAACTTTCACCACCAAGTGGTTGCATGCCAGGTACATATTAAAACCTTGAGCCATTACAATTGAAAGATTTAATTGGCACACTTGGAAGTCACTGGAACTAAATAAAGAGTCAGACAAGTAGACATAAAAATACACCCTACCAGGTATTGCACACAATTATCCCAATATACATTAAACCAGCTACCAAAATCATCCTATTCTGTTGAAAACCTTTTCTTAATTTGTCTTTGCCATTTCTAATTTTCCCTTTTAACATATATCATTCCTCCTTTCTTTACATGATAATTATAATTTGCAACTTTTAGAAGTAGCACTTATCTATTAATTTCATATTCTATATTGAGAGATAGTCCAGCTCTTAAATATATTAAAGGTGGTGTTAATTGTGGATGATTTTTTATTCTCTGACTATAGAGACAGAGACCGAGAAAGAGAAAGGGAAAGAGAGAGGGAGAGGGAAATAGAAAGAGATAGAGACCATAGAAGAGGTCGAAAAGATGATTCTTTATTGTTTTTCTTCCTATTGCTTGTACTCTTTTTCTCTAAAGAATTTTAATCTTAATACTCCAGAGAGTCGGTGGTCCGACTCTTTTTAATTTTCATATTATGTAAACAAATCAAAAAACAAAACCTTGTAACCGTTATAGTTACAAGGTTATACTGGTGCACCCGGAGGGACTCGAACCCCCGACCAACTGATTCGAAGTCAGCGACTCTATCCAACTGAGCTACGGGTGCATATTAAGTTCTATAATAATTATAAATGGAATTTCCCCTAGGGTCAAATAGATTTTCTCCTACTCTCCCTTTATAGTTATATTGCTTATTTGGACCCTATTAAAGGACCTAACAGGAATTAGGCTATTTCCAAGGCCACTGTCTATATATAGTATGGTATTATCCAATTTAAAAATTCCCTTATCATATTTAGGAAAAAGACCCTGGCCTGGTACTATTATAGCTCCTATAAAGGGAAGCCTAATTTGCCCTCCATGGGTATGGCCTGATATTATTAGATCTTCTTGGCCTGAATGATAATTAATGGGCCTATTTGGTGAATGGGATAGTAATATGGTATAGTTGTTAAAATCGATTCCATCTAAAGCCTTTTCATAATCCCTTTTAGAAGTAAAAAAGGTTACTCCACATATATTGACCTTTTCTCCCTGGATATCTAAAACCCTATTTTCATTATTTAATACAGTAACTCCCATTTCATTCAATTTAAAAATAAACCTGTCCCTATCTATACTATCCAGTTCATGATTGCCCATTACATAAAATATATTTTTATTTATTTGTAAGAGGCCTTCCATCAGTTCCAATGCCAAACCTATGTCTTCTGTCCTCTCATCTATAATATCTCCTGTCAATACTATAAAATGGGGATTAAACTTTTTAATCTCATTCAATAATTTATCTGTATCTATAAATCTATTTGAATGGTAATCGGAGATTTGGGTTATCCTCAAACCTTTAGATAATTTTTGACTATGAAAGGTAGGTTTATTTATATAAAATCTGCTTATTTGAATATAGTTATATATTAAAGTAAAACCTATAAATAATCCAAGGGATATTATAATCTTCATAATTACCTCCATAAAATGGGATAAAAAAAATTGGCCTTGGCCAATATAGAATGGTGCGGGAGAGAGGACTTGAACCCCCACGTCAAATGACACTAGATCCTAAGTCTAGCGCGTCTGCCAATTCCGCCACTCCCGCCTATGGTGACCCATCGGCGACTCGAACGCCGGACACCCTGATTAAAAGTCAGGTGCTCTACCGCCTGAGCTAATGGGTCTAGAATTTTCAAAAAAGAAAATGGGGTGGATAATGGGATTCGAACCCACGATCTCCAGAGCCACAATCTGGCGCCTTAACCAGCTAGGCCATATCCACCACATTATATTTTACTACACCTAGCTCTGTGCAAGTGAGCTATAAGTGCAGTTCTGTTAAATCATAAACTTATATTTATAATGGAGCGGATGAAGGGAATCGAACCCTCGCTGCTGGCTTGGGAAGCCAGTGCTCTACCACTGAGCTACACCCGCAACTGTTCCGTCTCCACACTGATGTTATGACTAACAGCTGACATTATACAATTATAACAGACTTTTTGCATTTGTCAATAACTTTTTTGGATTTTAATCAATTTCCTCTATTCTTATATCCATACCCTCTCCCATATCTATTATACCAAAAGTTTTCCTTCTATCAACCCCTCTAGGCACTGAGGGACTGCCAGGGTTCATAATTATTATATCAGACTCCTTATGAAGTACTGGTACATGGGTATGGCCGAACAGGACCATATCTGCTTCCATCTCTAGCCCCTTATAGATTAGATTATCAATTCTATATTTCACATTATATTTATGTCCATGGGTTATGAATATTTTTTTGCCTTCTATATTGAGGATTTCCTCTTCACTATATCCAGGACTTAAAAAATCACAATTCCCCCTAACAATGATGGTTTTTATCCCCGTTTTTTTCTCTATTTTTAGTCCATCTTCCACATAATCTCCTAAATGAATGATTAAATCTGCTTTCTCCATCCTATCCACTCTATCTATAAATTCTTTTGTTCTTCCATGGGTATCACTTACTACAAATATCCGCATCCCCATCATCCTCTAGTAGTTTAGTTATCTCCTTTTTTAGCTGATCTAATGCCTTTGCCCTATGACTTATTTTATTCTTTACTTCTTCACCTAGCTCTGCAAAGGTTTTATCATATCCATCTACAATGAATAGTGGATCATAGCCAAATCCCTCTTTGCCCCTAGCTTCGAAGGCAATGGTCCCCCTACATTCTCCTGAAACGGTAATAATCTTTCCCTCCTCTGTGACTAGGGCCATAACTGCCTTAAAACTGGCACCCCTTTTTTCCATAGGAACCCCTTTTAATTCCTCCAATAGTTTCCTGTTATTTTCTTCATCAGTGCTATTCTCTCCCGAATACCTGGCAGAATGGACCCCTGGAGCTCCACCTAAAAAGTCAACAAAAAGACCTGAATCATCTGCCATTACCATTCCTTCTACTTCATTGGCTATAGCCCTTGCCTTTTTAATGGCATTTTCTTCTAAAGTATTTCCATCTTCTTCTATATCTATATTTTTTAACCCTACATCCTCTTTTGATAATACCTCTATTGGCAGCTCCTTTAAAATATCCCTTATTTCCTCTATTTTGTTAGGATTCCCTGTAGCTAATACCAGTTTGCTTTTATTCATCCCTATCTCCTTCTGCCTTTTTATTTTTTCCTATTAATTCAGCAATATTACCTAGTGCTTCCCTCTGCATTTCTATCAGTTCATTAATACCCTTCTGGGCTAAATTTAATAATTGATCTAATTCCTTTCTGGAAAAACTAATCTCTTCACCTGTTCCCTGTATTTCCACAAATTCATTGTTATCAGTCATTACCACATTCATATCTACTGATGCCTTATGGTCTTCTTCATAGCATAGGTCCAATAGGGGCTGATTATCTACTATTCCAACACTTATTGCAGATATGAAGTTTAATATGGGAAAAGTTTCAATATCCCCCTTCTCATATAGCCAATTGACAGCATCCACTAATGCAATAAATCCTCCAGTTATAGATGCTGTTCTAGTACCTCCATCAGCCTGAATAACATCACAATCTATCCAGATGGTCCTTTCACCTATTTGGCCTAAATCAATGGCCTGCCTTAGGGATCTTCCTATTAACCTTTGTATCTCCTGGGTCCTGCCTTCTATCCGGCCCCTAGCTGACTCCCTAGCCTTTCTTTGTATAGTTGATCCAGGAAGCATGGAGTATTCTGCTGTTACCCAACCTGTATTGGTACCTTTAAGGAAAGGAGGAACCTTGTCATCTATCATGGCAGTGCATATTACCTTAGTATCTCCCATTTCAATTAGAACGGAACCCTGAGGACGCTTTAAATAATTCCTTGTAATATGTACATCCCTTAGTTGATCATACTTTCTATTGTCAATCCGTATCATCTTAACAACTCCTATTTTAATTCTTATTAAATTAATATTTGGACGACTAATAGCCATCCTATATAGTTTTCAATCATATAGTACATTTTATCAAATGTAGTTTCTTTTTTCCATATTCTAAACTACTTTTATTATTTTATACTTAAATAATGATAACTATCCAGTCTATATATTTCACAAAAAAACAAGCTGCCTAATAGACAGCTTAGTATTCATTGGCAAAAGCAGGTATTGTAGCATTTATGTAAAAATCCAAACCTGCCTCATCTAAACTTTTTCCATCAATAAGGAGTTCTACCCTTTCTACCTGGTCAAACTCACTTAAAGTCAATCCAATATTTTTAATCATATCATTGAATACCTCAGTATCCTCTGGAGGATCACCATAGTCAAAGGAAATATCTACATAGGCAATCCCATCTTTAATGTCTACTCCATGAAAACTAGTTCCCTCAGGGATATCAGAAGTAAGGCTAAATTCTAATGGTGGTCCATCAAACAAGGCTTCAAGGGCTGTATATATATTGGGTACCGGTGCTAATGTGGGAATAGTCACAGGAACAAAATACTCAAAATCTTCTTCAAAATTATGGCCTTTATAATAGACTACTACCTTGGACCTTTCCCCATCTAAATTTCCAACTAAATTAATATTTTCCCTTTTTAAGGGGCTGGAAACATCGGCTCCAAATTTTAAGCTGGGCATTACCTCCCCTTCCACTAAAATTTGCACCTCATTAATAGTTGGAAACTCAGTTAATGTATATACTATGCCCTTTATTAAACTTTCCTCATCCTTTTGACTATCATAATTTAAAATTTCCTCTGAAAAATCTACTTTACAAAGGCCCGTTTCTTGGTCTATAGCCATACCCCTAATCTTAGTTCCTGCTGGTATTATAGGAGATAGGCCAGTTGAACTAATGCTTTCCCTTAATTCAGGACTATCCACCATATTTCTTAAAGCCGACTTGGCTATACCTTCTTCCCATGGAATTTTTCTCATAACGGGTACCAATAAGCCCTGTTTATCCTTAAAATACAATACGGTTTTCCTCATTCCATCCTCTTCCGTTATTTCAAAGTCATAATCATCATCAGATCTAATTATTTCTATTTCATCATCCTTCTTAGAAAATAGATTAAGTCCTCCTTTCAATTTTAAGCTGGCTGCGGATACCACGATCAGTACTATCAATAATACTAATATTATCCTTTTATTGTCCATCCCTTACCCCCCTCCATGTTTTTATTACATTATATTAGGGGATAAAGAATACTATGATTATTTATTTCTTTTTAATGGACGAAAAGTAGCCGCCATTTACGGGATTTATAGAGCTGACAGTAATGAAGGCTTCTTTATCATAATCATAAACTATGTTCTTTAGTTTGGGCAAATCCTTCCTATTGATAACTACATTGAGTACCTCCTTGGAGCCTTCCCTTCCTTCTCCCTTAAGTACCGTTACTCCAAATCCATATTCCCTTAATTTTTCAATCAAACACTGATCACTTTGGGATTTAAGTATTATTTGAGCTGCCAGCTTTCCAAGAGCTATTCGGCTTTCTATATATATACCTATATAATTTCCACAGGAAAAACCTAAGGCATAGGCCAGTAAATTTCCAATATTGTCTAGGCTACTAACTACCTTGCCTAAAGCTGTTACATAAATACACACCTCAAAAAAGCCTATAACAGCAGCTTGCTTCTTCCTTCCCTGAACTACCATGAGCATTCTAATAGTAGCCAAAGTAACATCTGATACCCTGGCCAAAAAAATAAATAGATATCCCAATAGATAACTCAATTTGCCACCTCCGTATTAAAATAAGCGGAGATTCCTCTCCGCTATATTATATTAATACATATCAAAAAATTTTTCTATACCTTTTACTATAGATTCTACTATTTTGTTTTGATAAGCATCATCCTGCAATAATTGAACCTCCTCCTTATTGGTCAAAAATCCTATTTCAATCAATACAGAAGGCATTTCCGTATCCCTAATTACCACGGTTCTCTCCCTAGTGATCAATCCCCTATCCTGAGCACCAGTCCCCTTAGTAATCTCCTCCATCATTATCTTGGCCAATTGTAAGTTTACATCCTTTTTTACAGTGGCCTTATCATAAGCATGGTATAATACCTGTATACCACTAACACTGCTATCTGAATTGGAATTAGCATGGATGCTTATGAATAAATCTGCCATATTTCTATTTGCTATTGCTGCCCTTTCTTTAAGCTCAATATATACATCTGTATCCCTGGTCATAATGGTATTATAGCCTAAGCTCTTTAACCTTTCGTTAAGCTTTAGGGATACCGCCAGGTTTACATCCTTTTCTAAGGTTCCATTTTGAACTGCCCCTGGATCATGGCCTCCATGGCCTGGATCTATTACTATGAGCTTATCAGAGGGTTTCTCATTTTCATCCCTTTTTATGCTGATAGCTATCTTATCAGTTGTATCATGAGACAATAGGCTATATTCAATCCCCCTTCTAAAGGTTAGGATTATTTTACTTGTACCCCCTGAGCTAGTCACCTTAATATCATTTATTAAACCATCCTGTATAGTCATTGAACCTTCTTTTATATCCAATTTGTCCCATGGCAGACTGATTACCATTGTATTTGTTTCCCTAGTATATTCTACAGTATAATCAGTCTCTTCTAGGGTACTTACTGAAACAACTCTATTATCACCTTTGATGGAATAATGGATTACCTCTCCTATACCGGTCTCGGGGATGATTACAATCTTATCATGGTATGCATTGATTTTAACTTGGGGATCCTCTATTCCATCCTTTATATCTAGTACCACCCGAACTATTCTATCATTTGGCTTATAAAGTTTATCCGGTTCAAATTGGGAGGTTCTAACCCCTTTTATAAAGCCAATATCATAATCATATTTAAAGTAGCTGCCCCTCTCTAAAACGGAATCCAAAAGATCTACCACTACCCTCCTAGGATTGGATAGATGGATAATATTGGTCTTAACTTTTTCCGTATTATAAATAACCAGGGCTTCTTTCCCATCTACTATTTCCTTTTCAATTCCTCTCACTCGGTTTACAAAGGATAGGGTTAATGATTTGCCGTCCCCTCCTGTTACAATGTCAAAATCTACTTCCTCTGCCAAATGGATTACTACCCTTACCACATCTGGGTTGGTAGAAAATTGGGATACACTGATTCTATTTATAGGCTTTTCATTTACTTGAATCTGGCCTACTCCACCTTCAAAGGATATTTTATCCTTAATGTTCAATCTTACATTCTCTATATCGATTATCAGCCTATCAGGATTTTTCAATGATAGGGTAGAATAATTTAATTTGTCTGTTCCCTTAATTACCAGCTTTGGTTTATCCCCACTTCCCTTTTCTACCTGTACACTGGTTATCTGACCCTTACTGGCCTTATCATCAGAACTATTTTTGGTATTTATAAATGGTACCCTATTTTTACTATCCCAACCTACTTCAAATCCTAAAGCTTCCGATATTACCCTTAAAGGAACCATAGTCCTTGAATCATTATTGGAAAAGGTTACCAGCTTTGGAACTGCTTCACCTTCTATTAGCTTTTTCTCACCGTTTATATATATGTATTTACTGTTGATAGTTACCTTTATCTCCTTATCCTTTAGAAGAACGGTTGCTGTTTTAGTCTTCTGATCCCAGGTAACCTCTGCACCATAACTTTCCGCTATAAATCTAATAGGTACCAGGGTATAATCCTTGATAGGATGAATAAAGGTGGGAATGTCTGAATATACTGCTTGTCCATCCATAACCACTGGTACTTCTTTTACTGTATACTTTTTACCATCCATACTTATATTGATACTTTTATTCGCGCCAGCTGCCAATCCCATTGAACTGATAAAAATGAAAATCAGTACTAAGGATAAGACAACTTTCCATTTCCTCATACTAATTGCCCCTTTCCACATCCTCTGCTGTTTCTTTTCCCTTATGATATTTATATCATTAGCTAAGTTATTATGTCAACGAAATGGGATTTTTGTAATAATAATGTAATATTTATGTTAATATGGAAAGGGCTCTATATAATTCATCACTACCTGGTGGGCCTATCTCTTCTAGTTTTCCATCCCTTTCTAGGAGGATTCCCTTTTCTATTACTTCGCCAATAACCGTAACCTTTATTCCTTCCTTTTCAAGCTCCCTTTCTATAGTTTGAATCCTGTCCTCCTCTGCAACTATGAGCATACTACCGCTAGATATTAACCTATATGGATCTATGTTTAAAATGGAGGCAATCTCCTTTGTAACTTCCTTCATAGGGATTAAACTCTCATATACCTTTATTCCCTTACCCATTGCCATGGCTCCTTCCCATACAGCTCCTAATATGCCTCCCTCAGTAATATCATGCATATAGTTTACTCCTATCCTGCCACATATGATTCCTTCTTTAACCACGGATATCATATTACCCATATCCTGGGCTTCTATTAGCTTTTCCTTGCCAATTTTATCCTTCAAATAATCCTCCAACTCCTTGGCAATTATAGAAGTACCTTCTATCCCTGCATATTTAGTCATCAATACCTTATTTCCAACTTTAGCATTTTTAGAGTTGATCATATCCTTCTTTTTCTGTTTTCCTATAACAGTAGTGGTTATTACCGTCCTGGTTACTGCATCGGTAATCTCAGTATGGCCTCCCATTATCTCTACATTTAATTCCTTGGAGGCTTCCCCCGCTTCTTTCATAATTAGTTCAATATCCTTCTTTTCTATGGTGGGAGGTGCAAGGATGGTTAATAAAACCCCTATAGGTTCTGCACCACTGCTAGCCACATCATTACAGGATATATATAGTGCTAGTCTACCTATATCCTTGGTGGCCCCTGTTATGGGATCTGTAGACATTACACAAACCTCTTCTCCAAAATCTACAATTGCATTATCTTCCCCTATTGAGGCACCTAATAATACCTCTTTCCTTTTATGGCTTATGTTATTAAATACTATTTTTTCTAATATTTCATTTGGTAATTTACCTATTTCCATAACTAGACCTCCTTGCTAATCCTATAAGTATATTGTATCAGAAACCAAACACTTTTGGTACACTTTAAGTACACTTCTTATTCATTAATACATACAATTGTTTCTCCCTACACTCCTTAGGCCTACTATATTAAAAAAGAAAGCAAAAAGGATGGAAAATAAAGTTTTTCCATCCCTTTAGATATTCTTCCCAGGGAACTTAGTTTAAAGTGGAATATTTCCTTATAATTATTTCATGTCTATGTTTCTTGTATACACTTCAACATTTAATTTCCCCATAATTTTACTTGAAACAAGTCCTGCCAACATGGAACCGCTTACATTAACCATGGTTCTACCCATATCTATTAATGGTTCTATAGCTATTAATAGTCCAACTAATCCTACTGGTAAACCCATAGCTGACAAAACTGTCAAGGCAGCAAATGTTGCCCCTCCTCCTACACCAGCTATACCAAAAGAGGACAAAGTTGTTACAATAATTAATTTAATTAGAAAAACCGGATCCAATGGATTAATGCCTACTACAGGGGCTATCATTACAGCCAACATGGCTGGATAGACCCCTGCTCATCCATTTTGCCCAATACTACTACCCAATGAGGCAGATAAATTGGCATACCCTTGGGGTACTCCTAATTTTTCCACCTGGGTCTCTATATTAATTGGTATTGTACCAGCAGATGATCGAGAACTAAAGGCAAACATCAAAGGTGTTGCAGCTTTCTTTAAATAGATAAGTGGATTGATTCTAAAGGCTGTCAAAATTAATAAATGAACAATAAACACTATTATCAAGGCTACATATGAAGCAAGTACAAAATTAATCAATCTTAGTATCTCATTAAAATTACTTGAAGAAATCATTTTTGTCATAAGTGCCAATACCCCATATGGGGTTAATCTTAATACCATTGTAACCATACGCATTACTACATCATGAAGAGCAGTAATGAACTTTGTAAATATCTCTGCTGATTCAGGATTCCTCTTTCTTATTCCTATGGTGGCTAGCGATATAAATACAGCAAATACCACAACAGAAAGGGTAGATGAACTTCCCTGACCAGTCATTGAATAAAATGTTAGTAGGTATTATCTCAATTAACTGTTCTTGAATTGGTTTTGATTGAAAGTCTTCTAAGCGGGTCTCAAGATCGGTACTCCGCTCTAATTCTTTTTGACCAAATTGAAGGCCCTCAGCGGAAAGATTAAATATATTGGCTATACCTGCACCAATAAAGGCTGATATTGCTGTTGTTATTAGCAAAATAGCAATAATTTGGCTTGCCATTCTTCCCAAATTCTTAGAATCTTGATTTATTATTACCAATACAATTGAAATAAAAATTAATGGAATAACAATCATCCTAAGAAGTCTTACATAACCTGTTCCTATAACTGAAAACCAGGCATTAGATTGGTTTACTACATCTGAGCTTGCTCCAAATATTAGCTGAAGTATTGCACCAAATACAATACCTAACCCCAATGCTAAGAGGACCCTAGCTGTAAATGAAACCCTTTTTCTTCTTAAAACTACTAGGCCATAAATAATGGCTAACATAACAATAATATTTGCAATTACTGCAATATTTGTATTCATAAGCCCACTCCTTAATCTATTTATTAATATATTATAAGCCTAAAAAAATTAATAAACTTCATCCTTTGACATACTTAGAATCACTCCAGCAAATTTTAATTTAGTAATAAAAAACTCCTACCTCTTGATAATTAAATTACCCAGAGATAGGAGTTTAACTCCCCTAAATTTTATTTCATAAATAAATTTGTCCTCTATTCCTCTATCATCTCTCTAACCATCTTATTGACCAATTGGGGATTGGCTTTGCCTTTTGTTGCCTTCATTACCTGACCTATCAGATAGCCTAAGGCCCTATCCTTTCCATTTTTATAATCTATTATAGACTGTTGATTTTCCGACAAGACCTTTTTAACAATTGACTCCAGCTCTCCCTCATCGGATATTTGGATTAATCCCCTTTCCTTTACTATCTTCTCAGGTTTTCCCCCTGTTTCAAACATTTCCCTTAGTACCTTTTTCCCAATATTGTTGCTGATCTTGCCACTATTTATCAATTCAAGAAGATGGGCCAAATCCTTAGGTCCAAATTTTAAATCCTCTATTTCCAGTTCCTCATCCTTTAATCTCCTTAATACATCCCCCATAATCCAATTACTTACCTGTTTAGGATCCTTGGCGTATTTATTGGTTTCCTCATAAAAATCCGCCAGCTCCTTGGATTGGGTTAGCACTCCTGCATCATATTCAGGTAAACCATATTCCCTTATAAATCTTTCCTTCTTGTCATGGGGTAGCTCTGGTAAACTATTCCTAATTTCATCTATCCATTCCTCTTCTATTACAATGGGAGCTATATCAAAATCTGGAGCATACCTGTAATCTGCCACCCCTCCCTTTTCCCTCATCACTATGGTTTCATTTTTTACCTCATCCCATCTTCTAGTTTCTCCTTCTGTATTTTTTCCTGCTTCTAATAGGGCTATATGCCTTTTTTCTTCATATTCCATAGCCTTAACAGCAGCCTTAAAGGAGTTTAGATTTTTCAATTCGGTTATATTAGTTCTAGTGTTGGTTTGGGTATCTATTACATTTATATTTATATCACATCTTAGTGAGCCTTCCTCCATTTTGCAGTCTGAAACTTCGATATACTTTAAGGTAGCCCTTAATTTTTCCAAGAACAATCGGGCCTCTTCTGGAGTGTTCATATCTGGATAGGTAACTATTTCTATTAAGGGCACTCCCCCTCTGTTGTAGTCTAATAAGGTATCTGCTTCTTCCGTATGGATGGATTTACCCGTATCCTCCTCTATATGAATCCTCATCAAGCGGATCTTCTTAGGTCCATCTTCCTTTTCTATCTCCACATAGCCTCCAGAACATAAGGGGATTTCATCCTGACTTATTTGATAGCCTTTAACCAAGTCTGGATAAAAATAATTCTTCCTGTCCATCCTGGTACGGGTGGCTATTTGAGAATTGAAAGCTAATCCAGCTTTTATTGCATATTCCACTGCAGATTTATTTAAAACTGGCAATGCTCCAGGCAGACCTAAGCATACAGGGCAGCAGTGGGTATTGACATCACCACCAAAATCATTGGGGCAGCCGCAGAATATCTTGGTTTTGGTCATAAGTTCTACGTGAATCTCCAAACCTATCATTGTCTTATAGCGCATTATTAACACCCCCAGTAGCTAACTCAAAGGCATAGGCAGCCTTTAATATATCAATTTCCTTATACCTATCTCCCATAATCTGTAATCCCACCGGTAATCCTTCTATATAGCCACAGGGAATTGATAGGGCACATATTCCTGCCAGATTAGCCAGTATAGTAAAGCAATCGGCTTTGTACATATTTACAGGGTCATTGATCCTTTCTCCTATTTTAAAGGGCAAATGGGGAGAAGTTGGGGATAGGATTATATCATATTTTTTAAAGGCCTCATCCAGTTCATTTTTTATGAGGGTCCTAACCTTCAATGCCTTTTTATAATAATCTTCTGTATGATCCCTGCTCAGGGCATATGTACCCACCATTATACGCCTTTTTACTTCCTTCCCAAAGGCTTCAGACCTGCTATTCATATATAGTTCATCTAGACTATTATACTCCTTGGCCCTATATCCATATCTTATCCCGTCAAATCTGGACATATTGGAGCTGATCTCTGCTGTGGATAGGATATAGTAGGTGGGCAGTCCATATTTAGAATTAGGCAAGGATATCTCTTCCACTTTTCCACCCAATTCTTCAAAAACTTTAATTGCCTTTTCTACATTCTCTCTCACCCTATTATCCATATCTATTTCAAAAAATTCCTTTGGTACAGCTATTTTCATATCCCTTATATCTTCATTTAAATCATCCAAATAGTTTATCCTTTCCATATCTGTAGAAGTAGAATCCTTAGCATCATGGCCTACTATGACCTGCAACATTAAGGCTGCATCTTTTACATTCCTGCCCATTACCCCTATCTGATCAAAGGAATTGGCTAAGGATACAAGTCCATATCTGGATACCAGACCATAGCTTGGTTTAATGCCCACTACACCACAAAAGCTTGCCGGTTGTCTAACTGACCCTCCAGTATCGGAACCTAAGGACAGGGCTACCTCATTAGATTTTACAGCTGCAGCTGAACCTCCACTTGAACCCCCTGGTACCCTTTCTAGGTCTAAAGGATTTTTAGTAGTGCCAAAATAAGAGGTTTCTGTAGAAGAACCCATGGCAAACTCATCCATATTGGTTTTTCCCAGTATTATTCCATCTTCCTTATTAATCTTATCTACAACTGTTGCCTCATAGGGAGGGATGAAATTTTCCAGCATCTTGGAGCCACAGCTGGTCCTTATGCCTTCAGTTATAATATTATCTTTAATGCCTATGGGAATGCCTGCCAAAGCCCCTAAATCTTCACCATTTTTTATCTTGGCATCTATTAAATCTGCCTTTTTAAAGGCCTCTTCCTTGGTTACCGTAATGAAAGCATTTATTTTGCCTTCCATCTCTTCAATCCTATCCATATGGGCCTTGACTAGCTCCCTAGCAGATATTTCCTTATTAATTATCCTTTCTCGCATTTCCATTGCAGTCCCTTTTGTAATATCCATCATATCACCTCTTCCTAATCCATAATCCTTGGTAGTTTAAAATATCCATACTGTTCTTCCGGTGCATTTTGTAATACCTTTTCCCTGGATAAACTTGGCTCTACCTTATCCTCCCTTAAGGGTTGAATTTTTGGGCTTACATGGTAGGTTGCCTCTACCCCTTCTGTATCCACTTCCTTTAATAGTTCTACAAAACCTATAATTCTACAAAACTCCGCTGTAAATTCCTCCAACTCCTCCTCAGAGAATTTCAATTTGCAAAGTTCAGCAATATATTTCACATCCTCTTTAGAAACCATACTTTACCTCCCTTTCTTTCAATGGACAGTTAATAATTATCCATTATTAATTGTCCATTGGTATATGTTGTTTAAGCCTTTCCTCATCTATTATCTCGATCCCTAGCTCTAATGCCTTTGTATATTTGGATCCTGGATCCTTTCCTACTATTACATAGTCTGTATTCCGGCTTACAGAACTGGTAACCTTTCCACCCATCCCTTCTATTATACTCTTAATTTCCTTACGGGAAAAGCCTTCTATAGTTCCAGTGATTACTACCGTCTTATTTTTAAATATGGAATCCTTTACATCCCTTTCTTCATAGTGGGGATTAACCCCTTCTTTTAATAGTTTGTCTATTCCTTCCAATATCCTGTCATCATGGAAAAATTCCACTATACTTTGGGCAATTTTAGGCCCCACATCTGGTATAGTTATCAATTCTTCATATGTGGCATTTTTGATGGCATCCAATGATTTAAAGTGGTCTGCTAAATCCTGGGCAGTTTTCAATCCTACATTGGGTATGCCTAGGGCATATATAAAGGCATCTAAGGTGGTATCTTTGCTCCTTTCAATTGCCTCAAGTAGATTTCTAGTCTTCTTATCTTTAAATCCTTCAAGTTTTATTAGATCCTCATATTTTAACTCATATATTCCAGGTATATCCCTTAAATCCAATTCCTCAAATAGCTTTTCAGCAGTCTTTTCACTAAGGCCTTCTATATTCATGGCATCCCTACTGGCAAAATGGACTATTCTGGATACCAATTGGGGTTTGCAGGTCAAAGAGTTAGGACAAAATATATGGACCCCATCCTGAACCAATTCGGTATTGCAGGCTGGACAATGGGTAGGCTTTTCTATTGGTCTTGTCTCCTCCTCTGTATCTACAACCCCCATTATTTCAGGAATTACTTCATTGGACCTTCTAATCAGCACCCGGGAATTGATTTCTACTTTCTTCCTTAATATATCATCGTAATTGTTCAAGGTTGCCCGCCTTACAGTAGCCCCTCCTATTTCCACAGGTTCTAATATGGCGGTAGGGGTAACCTTTCCAGTCCTACCCACATTCCATTCTACGGCTATTAGTTTAGTTGTAGTCTCTTCTGCCTCAAATTTATAAGCTATTGCCCAACGGGGAAACCTCATGGTATAGCCTAATGCATCCCTAGTCCTCATATCATTAATCTTTATCACTACCCCATCGGTTAATACATCTAAGGAATGCCTCTCCTCTTCAATTCTTTCTATTTCCTCTATGACTTCATCTATAGAATTACACAATTTAGCATAATCATAGGTTGGCAGCCTATTTTCCTTTATAAAGTCCAACATTTCCATGTGGCTTTTAAACTCTTTCCCTTCTATGTAACCTATATTGTAAAAATAGGCTATCAATTTCCTCTGGGCAGTTATTTTAGGGTCTAGGTTTCTAAGGGCTCCCGCTGCTGCATTCCTTGCATTCTTCAGGGGCTCCTCTGCCCTTTCATTGTATTTATAAAAGGCGGATAAGGGCATTAAGCCTTCTCCTTGAACTTCCATTACTCCATTAAAATCTATCTTTAAGGGAAGGGTTTTTATAGTTTTTATTTGGGGCAGTATGGCCTCTCCAACAATACCGTTCCCCCTAGTGGCCCCCTGAACCAATTCCCCATCCCTATAGGTTACATTGATGGTTAAACCATCAAATTTATACTCTACCACATAGGAAGGAGGGGGCAGCTTTTCATAATGATTACTATTGTATTCTTCAATTAAGCGCCTTACCCTAGCATCCCAATTAATAAGTTCTCCATAATTTTGACATTTATCCAAACTCCAAAGCCGGCCTAGGTGGGTATGCTTTTCAAACTTGTCTAATATTTCCCCACCCACCCTTTGGGTAGGAGAATAGGGAAATACCTTTCCCGTCTCCTTTTCCAATTGGACTAATTCATCATATAATTCATCATATTCTTTATCGGAAACCTTTGGATCGTCCAAAGTATAGTAGTGGTAGTTTAAATCATTGATTATATCAATAAGTTCCTTCATCCTTTTTATTTTATCATCCATACACTATTCTCCTTTCACTATTTCTATAGGAGCAATAGAAAGAAGTAATCTCTTTAGGCCTACCTTATCAAAGGCAATAACCAATTCCATATCCTGATCCCTATCCTTGGTTTGGACTACAGTACCCAGTCCCCATTTTTTGTGATTTACCTTGCTTCCCACTTTAATTTCAGAGTTATCTACAGATGATTTATACCCAGTCTCTAGCCCTGACCTTTCCCTACTAGAATAATCTATAACTCTAATTAATTGCCCTGAATTAGTTCCTTTCCTGTTGACGGATGAAGTCACCAGATCCTGTGGTATCTCTTTTATGAATCTAGATGGCAGGGTGTAGTTTGTGCTCCCATATATGGTCCTAAGTTTTGCATAGGTGATATAGAGCAATTTCTCTGCCCTGGTTATGGCTACATAACAAAGCCTTCTTTCCTCCTCCAATTCCGATTCACTCTCTAAAGCCCTGGATATGGGAAACAGGCCTTCCTCCATACCTACCAAAAATACCACAGGAAACTCTAATCCCTTAGCTGAATGGACCGTTAACAGGGTCACTGAATTGTCTACATCTTCCGTTTTATCTATATCGGATAAGAGGGAAATATTGGCAAGAAAATCCTCTAAACTGCCATCAGGGTTTCTCATCTCAAAATCTACTGCTACAGATAGGAATTCCTTAATATTATCCAATCTAGTTCTAGCTTCCAGGCTTCCATCCTCTTCCAATTCCTTTATATAGCCTACTCCATATATGACCTCCTCTATAAAGTCCCTGACCCCCATTACCTCCTTCATGGCTATAAATTTATTTATCATATTCATAAATTTCATTAAACTATTCTTAGCTCTGGCTGACAAGCCTGGAATCTCATCTATGTTGAATAATACACTATATATGCTTTCCCCATCTTCTCTGGCATATTCTTCTAATTTTTCTAGGGTAGCATTTCCTATTCCCCTTCTTGGGACATTTATTATACGTTTTAGGGATATGTCGTCTACTGGGTTTTGGATTAATTTAAGGTAGGCAATTATGTCCTTAATCTCCTTCCTATCATAGAACCTTAAACCTCCAACAATCTTATAGGGTATATTATTCTTTATAAAGGCCTCTTCAAAGGATCTAGATTGGGCATTGGTCCTATATAGTACTGCAAAATCGGAAGGCTTATAACCTTCTTTCATTAGTTCCCCTATTTTATTTACAACAAAGTAGGCCTCCTCATCTGAATCCGATAAACCTTCAACTACAACCTTCTGCCCTTTTTCATTTTCCGTCCACAGCCTTTTATCCTTCCGATCATAATTATTTTTAATTACATGGTTTGCTACCTCAAGTATGTTCTTGGTAGACCGGTAGTTCTGTTCCAATTTGATTATTTTGGTATTTGGAAAATCCTTTTCGAAATTTAGTATATTGGTTATATCTGCCCCTCTCCATCCGTATATGCTCTGGTCATCATCCCCCACCACACATAAATTCTTATACCACTGGGACAATAATCGCACCAATTCATACTGGGATTTATTGGTATCCTGAAACTCATCTACGAATATATATTTAAACTTCTTCTGATAGTAATCAAGTACCTGGGGGCTCTTGTTGAATAGCTCTATAGTTTTAATTATTAAATCATCAAAATCTAGGGCATTATTCTGTTTAAGCTTCTTTTCATATAGGGCATATAGTTCTCCCACATTCCTATAATAATAGTCCCCATAGTTTTGATTTATGTAGGAATCTGGTGGAGTCATCTTATCCTTTAATGAACTAATTACGTTAAGTAGGGACCTTTCATTGAACATATCCTTGTTTAAATTTAATTCCTTGATACATTCCTTCATCAGTGTTATCTGATCATCCCTATCGTATATGGAGAAACTCCTTTCATACCCTATCTTATCTATATCCCGCCTCAGTATCCTTACACATACTGAGTGAAAGGTTCCCATCCATATGTCCTCTACATTGTCATCTAATAAGTGGGCCACCCTTTCCTTCATTTCATTGGCAGCCTTATTGGTAAAGGTTATGGCCAGTATATTTCCCGGGAAAATTCCCCTTTCTTCGATTAAATATGCTATTCTATGGGTCAGGACCCTGGTCTTACCACTGCCAGCTCCAGCTAAAATAAGTAAGGGACCCTCCCCATGAAGAACTGCTTCTTTTTGTCTATCATTTAAACCTTTTAAATAATCCATATTGACACCATCCTAGTTAAACATTTGTTTCTTTCTTATTATATAATAAGAAGGGACTTTTTCCAATTAAAAATATGTCCCTTAATGGGCTGCCTATTCTCCCTTGCTAGTAATTTTGTTGTTAGTAAAATGTCTTTTATAGATTAGTAATATATTAAACATTCCCACCCCAAACTAATTCAAAAAACCAATATTATAAAAATAAGTGCTTGTAGAAAAGTCAGTAATGAAATATAATCAAAAAATAAATTGGTTAAAGTTTTTAATATAATGGGTATTTATATGGTGAAACAAGATGTAAGTTTAGGAGGTATATAATGTTTATCCATGATATAATAGATGAAAAAATCTATGCCCTTACTACAATGAAGGGATTTGAATTAGACGAAACAGATGGACAAGATGCGTTTACACATATGGAAATGAGAGATTTTGCTGAAGAACATGGGGGACTTTTGTTCTTTATCGGTGATGAATATTACTTAGTAATAAAAATTATTGGGGAAGATGAATTTTTGATAATCCCTACTGAATACTCTTCAGACAGTTAATTTGAAATTTTATTAGAAAATTAAATTCTCTTTTCTGAAAGAATCAAATTAGATTTACCAGAAAAGAGAATTTTTATGCCACTATCTACTATTCCTCTTGACCCATATCCCAGGGAAATTCATCTATAATGGATTTTGCTTTTTCATACATGGACTTTTCTACTAGTATATCTGCACCGTACAGGGATGAACCGCTGATTATTCTCATATATCCACCGATTCCTTTTTCTTTTACAAGGTAGGGAATATTATTCTCATCTAATATACTGGTTATGGTATTTAATTCATAATCATTTCCAGCGGTTTTTAGAAGGATTAAGTCTAGGTCATCACTATTCTTTGCCTTAAGATCCTTATCCATATATCCACCTCCCCAAATCCATAATCTATTATTCTCTCCATTTATCTCTTATTTTACCATATATAAAGGGTAAATGAGGGTATAAATAAATCATGATAAAAGGTCAACTCATAAATCCTACATGATTTACCTAGGAAAAGATATGTAATATAAGAGTGTATTATAAATTGAGATTTTCAATGGAAAGGAGGATACTATGTTAAAGGAGTTTAAGAAATTTGCACTAAGGGGCAATATGATTGATATGGCTGTAGGTATCATAATTGGTGGTGCTTTTAATGGAATTGTCAATTCCCTGGTCAATGACATAATAATGCCGGTGCTTAGCATATTTACAAATAAAATCGATTTCAACAATCTATTTATAGCATTAGATGGCAAAAAATACGAATCCCTACAAGCTGCCCAGGAAGCATTAGTTGCCACCATAAATTATGGGGCTTTCATTTCTGGTGTATTAAACTTCTTAATAATGGCATTCGTTGTATTTTTGATAGTAAAATGGATTAATAGGCTTAGAAGGCCTGAACCAGCTGCAGAACCAAGTACAAAGGAATGCCCTTATTGTTTTTCCCTTATTAATATAAATGCTACAAAATATCCCCATTGTACATCTAATCTAGGAGGAGAATGATTTTATGTTAGACAACCCCTATTTCTCTAAAAGAAAATACTTTGATAGCGGAAATACCAGGCCCTATGACTTTAGGATAGAGCAGCTTAAAAAATTAAAAGGGGCTATAAAAAAATATGAAAAGGATATAATCCAGGCCCTGGCCCTAGACCTAAATAAGCCCCAATTTGAATCCTATACGGCAGAAATAGGAGTGGTCTATAAGGAAATAGATATTGCAATTAAAAACTTAAAAAATTGGATGAAGCCTAAAAAAGTTCCTACCCCCATCTATTTACAAGGGGCTAAATCCTATGTGTATCCGGAACCTAAGGGGGTAGTCCTCATCATCAGTCCATGGAATTATCCCTTTCAATTAGCCCTATCCCCCTTAGTAGGGGCTATGGCAGCGGGGAATTGTATAGTATTAAAGCCATCCAACCAATCCAAGGAAACGGAAAAAATACTTGATAAGATAATAGACGAGACCTTTCCAAGGGATTATATATCAGTAGTAAAAGGACCAGGTTCTAAAGTAGTTCCCCCTTTAATAGAAAAGTATAGGTTTGACCATATATTCTTTACAGGGAGTGTTTTAGTGGGCAAAAAAATACTAGAATTGGCTGCAAAACACATCAGTCCTGTAACCTTGGAACTAGGGGGTAAATCACCAGTTATAGTCCATGAAGATGGGGATATTGAATTGGCAGCCAAAAGGATTACCTGGGCTAAATTCTACAATTGTGGCCAGACCTGCGTGGCCCCAGATTATCTATTGGTACATGAATCTCGAAAAGAAATATTGATAGAAAGGATTAAAAGTTATATTAATAAATACTATGGAGAAAATCCCATTGAAAGTCCAAACCTGGGCAGGATAATAAATGAAAATAGATTTGATAGGCTGGTATCCCTCCTAGAAGATGGTAATATAATTCTAGGTGGGGATTATAATAGGGAGGAAAAATACATATCCCCTACCCTGGTAGAGGATATAAGGGTGGACCACCCTCTGATGAAGGAAGAAATATTTGGACCTATATTACCCATATTAAGCTATAGGGATATTTCAGAGGTAATAGATATAGTAAATAAGAATCCCTATCCTTTAGCCTTGTACCTATTTGCAAAGGATAAGGGGATTGAAAGCTATATAATAGAAAATATTCAATTTGGCGGTGGATGTATCAATCACCTAATAACCCATGTGGCAAATCCCCATTTGCCCTTTGGTGGAATTGGATTTTCCGGTATGGGCCGATATCATTCTAAATACAGTTTTGATACCTTCTCTCATGAAAA
>JAAYEM010000049.1 GCA_012728725.1 Tissierellia bacterium
CCTAAGGACCATGCGGCCCATAAGTGTCATAGGGTATTAATCCCGGTTTCCCGAGGCTATCCCCTTGTGGAAGGCAGGTTCCTCACGCGTTACTCACCCGTCCGCCGCTAAGTCCCCTACAACGTCATCCCGAAGGAATCTGTCCTAGGTGCTTCGCTCGACTTGCATGTGTTAGGCCCGCCGCCAGCGTTCGTCCTGAGCCAGGATCAAACTCTCATTAAAAAAGTTTGCTAGCTCTTTTTACCTACTCAAAGTACTTCACACTGTTTAGTTGTCTAGGTTCATGAATTGTGCTTTAATAATATAACACAATTATTATTAGTTGTCAAGTTTTTTTATAATTTTTTTATTTATTTGAAAGCTTCTACACTTGTCAACTTTTTTCGCCTGTTTTTCAGACGACATGTATTAACTTAGCATATTTTAATTAAGTGTTCAATTCTCAAATTCTCACATTAAAGGCAATTATCCATATTTAACTTCCTTTTCCCCGGAATATATTTATATATCTCTTTATTTTAATAAATGCCTATACTTCTATATTTAATAGCTTAACTTGTTTATTAATCCATTCATCTTCAGGGTTCAATTTATAAGCTTTTTTAATATCTTCTATGGCCTTATCCCTCAAACCCACTTGTAAATAAGCTAAACCTCTATTAAATATAATCTTATAATCTTGGTCATATAAATCTATTCCCTTACTAAAAATTTCTATGGCTTCATTAATGTTTCCCATTCCGAATAAACATATTCCTAATTCATTATATATGTTAATTTCTTTACCCCCTTCTTCTAAAGCCTTATAAAAAAATTCTATTGCTTTTTCATAATCACCTATGCCTTTATAAGCTAATCCTGTAAGATACAATAGATTCCACCATTCACTATACCTATTCATTAGGGATAAAAAATTATCTAGGGCCTTGTCATATTCTCCCTTTGATAAATGGTTTATCCCCTCTTCATAATTTGCATCATCAGCTATTAAGTCTAATTCTTCCCGTATTTCCTGAATCAATTCCTCATCTTTAGACAATTTGATATACTTTTCCCATATCAATTTAGCTTTGTGAAATTGTCCATAATATTTATAATGATAACCTAATTTATAGTAGGCTAAGGAGAAATCTTCATCTATATCTAATATTGTCTCTAATTGCTTAGTAGATTCCATTAAAAACTTTTTACCCTCATCCTCCTTATTTCTATTAATATAATCCTTTGCTATATTTTCCAAGGACAGGGCATAATTAAATATTCCCTCCACATTTTTAGCATTTATATTTGTTAAGGCCCTAAAAAATATGGCACCATCTTCATAATTGTTTTCTTCAATAAACTTAAGTCCCCTATATAGGATATATTCTTCTATCCTAGGATTATAATTATAGATTATTTTCTTATATTCTTCTTTATATTTAAAATTACAGTCTATACCAAGAATAAATATGATCCCATCTATCAAATGGGCTACTTTTAATCCCTCATGCAAATTTCCTTTTTTTATTTCATTTATCAACCTATTAGTGGCTATTGGAAGGGGAATATGGTCTTTAACAATATAATCCTTTATTCTTATATGGCTACCTTTTTTCAGTTCTACAAAAGAAACCTTATCAGTTTTCTTTGAAAAATAATCGTTTATAACTGTCATATAATCACCTTAATCATATAATTTATTCATATACATTCTTTTTCTCCTAGTACTTGTGCTCAACAACTTAAATAGATAACCCCTATATATCATTATAAAAGAAAATACAGCTTGACCTAATATATAAAAAGCTATTCCTTTAATGGAAAAATCGAAATTAAATCCTATATGGGTTGTAAAAACATTTAATAATAGGTTGTTAGTTATTAAATATAAAATTAGGTGAAACACTATATTAGGTAGTAACCAATTAACCCAATTTTCTTTCATAAAATCGATGGAGTATTTTATGCTTTCAAAGGGAGAGTAATATTTTAAATATACAGTCTCAGGCAGTGGATTTAAAAAGATTAAAACAGCTATACTAATTATTAGATTGAGCCCACTGCCATTAGAACCAACCATCTGCAATAGTGTAGATAATATATATCGTCCTATCCAGGCTATAAAAAATATTCCATATACCTTCCATAAAAAATACTTAAATCCTTCTTTAAAATTTTCAATGGTTATTCTATCATAATTTATTACATTAAAAAGCAGGTATAAATAATTAGATATAAGGCTGCTACTGGCTATGGCCATTATAAGACCTGCAATAATAGATAGTACCCCTCTAAATAGTGTATTCACAATCAGTATAATAACTATATTTAAGAAAAGGTATACAAGACCTGAAAAAATTATCATCCAATTTTTGGTAAAGCTTTTGATGCTCTTTTTTACAACACTTTTATTTACTAAAATTATATCTTCCAATAGGCTCAAACCCATCACTCCTTTAATACAAACTCTGTGATATCATAAGCCCTATACTTATTAAGTGGACCCTTTTTATACTCAAACATAATATAGGAATCCTTCATTATACTATTATCCAGTAGATAACCATTATGGATTAATTTTAATATATCAATTTTAAATCCTTCTATATGAACTATATTTATCAATTTCTTAGTTGCCATATCTCTATAATCTATTAAATATTTACTTAATAAATCTTCATCTTTTAATATCTCGTGTTTCTTTCTTTGGATAAAATCTGCATTGGATCTTTCAATAAAGCTAGGGATATTAGGATTGTTGTGGTTAGATACATAATCAAATTTGATTAATTCTTTAATAACAAATAAGTCTTTGAAGGATTTTTCTACTGAGAACTCTAATAATATTTCATATAGTCTGTTTCTACTGTGGGAAATAGAATGATACATATTCTTCTCCCAAAAATTCAAATAGTCCTCAAAAAAATCAAAGGGCTTGCTATACTTATTCTTAATAATATACTCTAATGTATGTTTAAAATACCCTTCATTATAGTATTTTTCTACTAAATCTTCTATCCCTTTTAATTTCAACATGTCTGCAAAGCTCAAATAGTCTGTTTCTAGCACCTCATAGGGGGGACAATCTATAAACTTAAATCCATATTTTTCTTTGTCCCTTCTTAATCCAGAGCCCTTTAATAGCTTTAAAAAACCCAATTGTATCTTTTCTGCCCTTATTTCAAATACATCATTGAAGGACTTTTTAAAACTATGGTAGTCCTCATAAGGAAGACCTGCAATCAAATCTAAATGTTGGTGTATATTGTTAAAACTTTTTATTTCTTTTGTTACCTTTTTCAATTTTTCAAAGTCTGTAGTTCTACCTATAGCTTCAATAGTAGTAGGATTGGTAGATTGGACTCCTATTTCAAACTGGAATAAGCCCTCTTTAACGGTTTTAAGAAAGTTTAGCATTTCTTCATCTATCAGGTGGGCCGTTACCTCAAAGTGGAAGTTAATACCCTTAGGATCTTTATCCATTATGAATTTCATTATTTCCATTGCATATTTTTTATTTGCATTAAAGGTTCTGTCTACAAATTTGACCTGTTTTACCTGAGCTTTTATAAGCCTATCCAAATCCTCCTTTACCCTATCCAAACTAAAGTACCTAACCCCTTTTATAGTTGAAGATAAGCAGAACTGACAGTTAAAAGGGCAGCCTCTTGAACTTTCATAATATACAATCTTGTTGTGAAACTCATCCCCAATATCCTGATAGGGGGAGGGTATACTATCTAGATCCTTAATCAACTGCCTAGGAGGATTTTTTATAATTTTTTCTCCTCTCCTATATATCAATCCATCAATATGGGAATAATCTTTTTCTTTATCTATGATACTAGTTAACAAGTAATAAAAGGTCTCTTCCCCTTCACCATAAACTACAAAATCAATAAACCAACATTCTCTTAATATTTCATCTCCATCAAAGGACACCTCAGGTCCACCTAATATAATTTTTATATTCGGGTTTACTGTTTTTATTATTTCACATATTCTTAAAACCTCTTGTCTGTTCCAAATATAAGTAGAAAATCCTATTATATCAGGAGCCCTTTTATACAGCTCACCTACTATATAATCCAAATTCTGATTTATAGTAAATTCCATCAATTCTATATTAGGAATATCTTTACAGTATGACTTTAAATACCTAATAGCTAAGGCAGAATGAATAAATTTTGAATTTAATGTAGTTAAAATTATTTTCATATTTTCAACCTTCCTTATTTAAACTATGTACATTATAGCATACTTTTATTATAACTCCCATCCAATACTTTCTATTTTATTAATATCTATTTATATACTAGAGATCTTATAAAACTTTTGTCCTATTTTGTTATATTGAAGGTTTTACTAAAAAAGTATAGAATAGTACATAAGACAATATTTTATGAAAGGGGTTATTAAATGAGAGAATTCGACAAAATTGCAATACAGGAAATATCTAAAGAAGATATGTTGATGATTATTCAGGCATTGGAATATACTGGTAACAATACTAATATTGATGCCTTTTTAAAGTTAAGAGATAATATTGTAAAAGAGTTAAGCTCCTTAGCCGAAAGTACTGAAGAAGAATTTGTAGAATACCTAAATAAATCCTGCCAAATAGAAACTGCCCCATAATTTTTTCAGTAAAAAAGTCAAACCTTCCTCTAAAGGGAAGGTTTTATTATTACATCTTATCTGGAGCTTCAATACCTAGTAAGCCTAACCCTGTCTTTATTACCGTCTTGGCTGCATATACTAAATTTAGTCTAGCCTTCTTTAAATCTTCCTCTACTGTCATTATAGGACAGGAATTATAGAATTTATTAAAGGCTTTAGCTATTTCAACTATATGTCGTGTAATAATAGAGGGTTCATATTTTTCTAAAGCATCTAGTACTGCCTTTGGGAAATTGTACAATAATCTTATTAAATTTATTTCATCCTCATTTTGTAGCAAGCTA
The DNA here is from genome assembly GCA_012728725.1 of Tissierellia bacterium. GTDB lineage: Bacteria > Bacillota > Clostridia > Tissierellales > Tepidimicrobiaceae > JAAYEM01. Next base: position 4,947 of record JAAYEM010000049.1, read on the forward strand.
TAGTCTACCCTATCCTCCAATTTAAACTGGCCTTTTCCCAACAAGCTATTTGCCCTTGCATGGGTATACTGTACATAGGGCCCAGTTTCTCCTTCAAAACTTAAAGTCCTATCCCAGGTAAAAACATAATCTTTAATCCTATTGTTGAATAGCTCTTGGAATATAACAGCACCTACTCCTACTTGTTTAGCAACTTCTTCTTTATTTTCAAGGTCTGGGTTTCTTTCCTCTATTATCTTCAAAGTGCTCTCAATGGCCTTGTTTAATACATCTTCTAAAAATACAACTCTTCCTTGTCTAGTTGACAAGGTTCCATCTTCCAAGCTTACCATTCCAAAGGGTACATGGACACAATCTTTAGCCCACTCATAACCCATTAGTTCAATAATTTTAAATAGCTGCTTAAAATGAAGATTTTGCTGGGAAGCTACTACATATATATTCTTATAAAAATCATAATGCTCCTTTCTATATATGGCCGCAGCTATATCCCTTGTAATGTATAGGGTGGACCCGTCACTCTTTTTTATCAACACAGGGGGCATATCATAGGGCTCCAAATCTACAATATAAGCGCCTCTAGATTCTTTTAACAAGCCCTTTTCTTCCATTTCTTCTATCACTCTTGGCATCTTATCTGAATAGAAGCTCTCTCCAGCATAAGAATCGAATTCAATATTTAACAGTTCATACACCCTGTTAAATTCCTTTAGGCTAATATCCCTTATCCATTGCCAAAGCTCTAAAGCCTCTTCATTGCCTTCTTCTAACTCCTTGAACCAATATCTTGCCTCATCCTTTAAGCTCTCATCCTTTTCCGCTTCTGCATTAAATTTAACGTATAGTTTTAATAACTCATTTATGGGATCTGCTTCTATTACCTCCATATCTCCCCATTTTTTGTATGCTGCTATAAGCATTCCAAATTGGGTACCGTAGTCCCCTAAATGATTTAACCTTACAGTATTAAAGCCTTGGAATTTAAATATCTTTTCAATAGAATTACCTATAACAGTAGTTCTTATATGGCCTATGTGAAAGGGTTTAGCAATATTAGGAGAAGAAAACTCTACCAGCACCTTTCTTCCTTTTCCAATATTGGTAGAACCAAACTTTTCTTTTTCCTCCTTTATACTATCCAGTACTGTTTCAGTAAGTTTTACTTTGTTTATAAAGAAATTCACATAAGGTCCTACATTTTCCACCTTTTCAAAATATTCTCCCAGTTCTACTTTATTAGCTATTTCCTCTGCTATTAGATTGGGAGCCTTCCTAAAAATTTTAGCCAATCTAAAACATGGAAAGGCATAGTCCCCCATATCATAATTGGGTGGTATTTCTATCAATGATTCAATTTCTTCTTTATCTAAACTATCAACAACTTCATGAATTATACTAACTACTTCCTTTTTAAAATCAATCATCCCTTTACCTCCTCCATATATAATCAACAAAGCTCCCATCTCACTAAGAGACGAGAGCTATCCCGTGGTACCACTCTTATTGGCAAAAGCCCACTCCAAGTCTTTAACGCAACTAGCGTAATATCCTACTAAATTTCAGATATAACCTCTGGGGCTCTCTTCAAATATATTCTTTTGTACTGGCTTCCACCAACCCAGCTCGCTATTACAAAGAATATACTCTACTCCCCCCTTCATTGGATTTTATTATTTGGTATCGATTTTAATATACAATATTATTACAAATATTTCAAGCTATTATTTAAGCTCTATTACTGTAACACCATCCCCACCTTCATTATAATCCCCCATTCTAAAGGATTTTATATGCCTATGACCTTTAATATAGGATTTGATACCCTCACGAAGTACCCCTGTACCCTTACCGTGAATAATATACGCCTCTTTAAGACCAGCTATATAAACATCATCAATATACTTATCCAGATCTAATATGGCTTCATCTAAGGTTTTCCCTCGTAAGTCAATTTCATTTTTAACCTTTGAAGCCTTAGATTTAATTATTTTCCTAGTACTTCCTTGTATCCTATCCTCTTCCTTAATTTTTGAACGCCTCAAAGTAGAAAGAGGGACGCTTACTTTCATTATTCCCACCTGGACCAAAACATTACCAGATTCATCAGGCAATTCAAGGACCGTTCCCACTTGGTTCAAGGATAAAACCTCTACTTGTTCTCCAACCTTTAGGTTTTTAGGTACTTTATCTGATTTTACATTTAATACCTCTTCCGATAAGGAGCTCTCCATCTTTTCAATACTAGTTTTTAATCTTTCTTGTGCCTCATGGATCTTCCTACTTCTATCCTTTTCTATATCCTTTGATATCTGTCTTAATTCTTTAATTATACTGTCGGCTTCTTCTTTTGCAGCCTTAAGAATAGTCCTGGCTTCTTCTTTTGCTTTAAGGATTATCTTCTCTCTAGCTTCTTTTGTCCTAGCCTTTTCATGGGTCAACTCTTCCTTTAACCTTTCCACCTCATCCTTTAGCTTTTCTGTTTCAAATCTATTTTCCTCAATAATCCTCCTATCCCTATCTATAGCCTGTAATACATCTTCAAATTCAATAGCTTCTTTAGAAACTAGGTTTTTTGCATAATCTATTATATAGTTTGGTAACCCTAGCCTTCTGGATATTTCAAAAGCATTAGATTTGCCTGGTACCCCAATCAATAATCTATATGTGGGGCTTAAAGTTTCAACATCAAATTCTACCGAGGCATTTTTCACTCCATCTGTTGTTAATGCATATAGTTTCAACTGGCTATAGTGGGTTGTTGCAATAGTTCTTATGTTTGATTTCAATAGATAATCTAGTATAGCCATGGCAAGAGCTGCCCCTTCAGTGGGATCCGTACCTGCACCTAATTCATCAAATAGCACTAAACTATTGGGCCCAACTTCTTCTAAAATATTTACAATATTGGTCATATGAGATGAAAATGTACTCAAACTCTGCTCTATACTTTGCTCATCACCAATATCAGCAAAAATTTGATCAAAAACGGCTATCTGTGAATTAAAATCAGCTGGAATATGCAATCCAGACTGGGCCATCAAAGTTAATAGCCCTACAGTTTTTAAGGTTACAGTTTTCCCTCCCGTATTGGGACCAGTAATTACTAAGGTATTAAAATCTTTGCCAAGGTATATATCTATAGGTACCACCTTTTCCTTGTCTAATAAGGGGTGGCGAGCCTTTTTAATATCTATATAACCCTCTGTATTTAATATGGGTTTAATTGCATCCATTTCCAAGGCTAGCTTTCCTTTAGCAAATACGAAATCCAAATGCTTTAATATTTCTTGATTATTTTTAATATTGTCTATTTCCTCAGCCACAAGGCCAGTTAATCTCTTTAATATTCTTTCTATTTCCTCCCTTTCTTGAAGCTCAAGGCTTCTCAATTCATTATTTAATTCGACTACAGCCATTGGCTCTACAAAAAGGGTGGCACCACTGGAAGATTGATCATGGACTATACCAGGAAAATACCCCTTATGCTCCTGCTTTATAGGTACAACGTATCTCCCCTCTCTCATAGTCACTATACTATCCTGCAAATATTTCCTATATTTAGGAGAGTTAATAATGGAATTTAGCTTAGTTCGTATAGATTCGTTCTTGCTTAAAATCTGCCTCCTTATGCTCCTTAAAGCAGGGCTTGCATCATCGGAGATTTCATCTTCACCTATTATTGCATTGTTAATCTCCTCCTCTATATGTTTTAAAACCCTCAAATCATTTATAAGACCCTGTATAATTGGGAAAGCCCCTAATTCATCATCTTTTATTTCTTTTATATATTTCTTTAAGCTTCTAGAGACCCTTAAAGAATCTGAAATCTTTAATAAAGCACCTGGACTTAATATACCCCCAATTTCTGCAATCTTTATTTCATGGGATAGGTCAGTTATTCCAAAAAGGGGTGGGTTTCCTTGCTTAATTAGTAAGTCAAAGGCTTCCTTTGTTTCCCTTTGATAGTATTCTATCCTATCTGCATCAGTAAGAGGCCTAATGCTTTCTGCCAATTCTCTTCCCAACTGGGACTCAGTCTTTTCCGCCAAATGTTCTATGATTTTTTCATATTCTAGTACTCTAAAAGTTTTTTCATTCATAGTCTCACCTCAGATTATATGACCCCTCTAAAATAATGGCCTTTAGTTATACTATTTATATTTTTATAGTCTTTAATAAAACTTTCAACTTCATTCTTTGAAATTACACTTTTTGCAAAATTATAGTAAATTTCTTGCAGTTCATTAATTCCTTCATTCTCAATTGTAAAATCCAATCTAATCATATCTACACCACACTTATATATATGGTCTAAACTATCCAATACCATAAGGGGAACACTGTTATATATGGTGGTAAGCCCCTTATCTCTTTCCATATAAAAGTTTACACCTTTTCTATCTTTAAGTCCATAGCCTTTAGCATAGGGACATGATTTACACTTGGAACCATCCTTACAATTTTTCAGAAGGGCCATGGGACAATGTTTGGTTATCATCAACTTTAAATATCCATAGCCAATAGTTTCATAATACATGGAGCTTTTCTCACATATCCCTTTTATTTGTTCCATATTTAATTCTGGAGACAAGGTAATGCTTGATAAGCCAGAATCCTTTAAAGCTTCTACTGTGAAACTATTAAATGTATTCAATCCTATATCTCCATGCATATTCAAATTGAAATTATCTTTTACAAATTGGAGGGTACCTAGATTATCAATAGATACCCCATCTATTAAATCTTTAATTGGATCTATCCTTTCCTTTAATCTAAATAAATCTTCCCCATACAATATCCTATCAGTTAGCAAATATACTTCTTTATTTTCCTTCTTAATCTCTAATATAGCCTCTTTTAATCCCTCATCAAAACCTATATAAACCCGATCCAATTTTTTTAAATCTAATTGTTCAAATTGTTCCTTTCTTAGAACAGAAATACTAATTCTTTTTGCATTTTTCTTCTCAATACTACTGGTCCTAAAGTATCTATCTAGCCTAGCTTTATATTCTTCATCAGTAATCTTGCTTCTTTTATTAAAATTTTTTCGGATATTATCTAGAATTTCTATCCCTTCCCGTCTCAAACTATTTATGACACTAATGGGCATAAAGGAGCAGTCTTCTAGATTTACTTTTATACTATCAATATAATATACAGTATCATTTAATTTGGATAATTGTTCTATAACCCTTTCCTTAGTTAAGGCAACCTTTTTACCCTTCTCCACTAAAAAATCTGATTGGATTTTAAAACTTTCTCCGTTAAATCTGATGATCAATTCAGCCGGTTTCCCTATTGATATATTAACCTCCATATGGATAGGAAATTTTATTTTATCTCCTTCATAGGATTTTTTAGCCCTTTCTAATAGATTGATACTGGAAGTCCTATAAACCTTGGAACCAACTGGCACTTTTTTTATCCTATCAATCTTTACTATACTCCCCTTTAGGGCTGAAAAATTCAAAATCTGGCCTATGTGCCTTCCTCTGGTAGTCTCTAACTCTATACCGTCCCCTTTTTCCACATCATAGTCTAACTTAATATATAGATATCTACTATCCCTTTTTACTATCTTCCCTATATAAATGCCCCTGTTATCGGGCCTATCATAGGATGCAAATTTTCTTCCAAAATCCCCCAGAGGAAAACCTTTAGTAAATCCCCTATTAAATATTTGTAATATATCTTCCCTATCCTGATCCCTTAAAGCAGTAATTCCTTCATCTAATACTTTCCTGTAATTATTAACCACTACTGCAACATATTCAGGCCTCTTCATCCTGCCTTCAATTTTTAAGGAATAAATGCCACTTTCAACTATTTTTTCTATATCCTCTAATGTATTTAAATCCCTTGGACTCAATAGGTACTTATTATTCCAGTCATTAAAAGGAGTGGACCCCTTATTAAAATCTATAATACTATAAGGCAATCTACAGGGTTGAGCACATTCCCCCCTATTTCCACTACGGCCCCCTATTATGCTACTCATAAGACATTGTCCTGAATAGCAAACACAAAGGGCGCCGTGAATAAAGCCTTCCAACTCAATTTTAGTGGATTCATGTATCCTTTTAATTTCCTCTAAGGGAGTTTCCCTTGCCAATACAACCCTTTTAAATCCATATTTTTCCAAAAAAATAGCCCCAAATTGATTGTTTATTGTCATCTGGGTGCTAGCATGCAAATCCATATCTGGAAAAATATTTTTAATTAAATAGGCCAAACCTAAATCCTGAACTATAATACCGTCCACATTGCTTTCATATAGATACTTTATATAATCTAATGCCTTATTCATCTCACCATCATCAATTAAAATATTGACAGTTACATATACCTTGACATTCCTAAGATGGGCATACTCTACAGCAAACTTTAATTCTTCATTATCAAAATTTGAAGCATAATGCCTTGCATTAAATAGTTTTCCACCTAGATAAACTGCATCTGCTCCATTTTGTATAGCTGCAAACAAATTCTCCATACTGCCTACAGGGGCTAATAATTCTACCTTTCTACTAATCACTTATCAAACTTCCTCTCTACTAAATATATTTTTCTCATTATCATACAATTTTAATGCTTCTTCCAATTCCTTCTTTATTTCTATTAATTCCATCTGGCTATCAAATATTTTATCCTGAAGCTTTTTTATCATCTTTTGGCTTTCTTGTAATTCCTTTTCCTTTAATTCAATAATCTGATTATATTTTTCAATATCCTTGGCCAATCTTTCATTATCCCTTTTTGCATCCAGTAATTCATCCTTATAGACATTGCACTGTTTTGCCAATTCTTCATTCTTCTCTTTTACCTCTTCCAATTCCCTTAATATTTCATTATAGCTTTCCATGGGAACTTTAGTCTCTTGCTTTAATTTTTTTAGTTCTTCACTAGTTTTAAATAGTTCGTCGGATATATTAAGTGCAGCCAAAGTGGCAGCCATGGAACTGCTCAATCTATCATTTTTGCTAGTCAGATCCTTTATCTTTTCGTCTACATATAATGCCAATTTTCGGACATATTCCTCTGTACCATCCCCTACTACTGTAAAGTTACGACCATCTATAGTTACATTCACCTTATTTTTTTTTGTCATAACTTACCCACTCCCTTATCTCTTTCCTATTTAGTTATTATATTCTACTCAATTCTCCAAAACCCTTCATTTTTTTAAAGGAGTAGAAAAAAATCTACTCCTTTAGCTTCTCAATTTTGCACCTAATTGGTTTTCTAAATCCTTAATAATATTTTCTTGTACGGCATTTACTTCTTCATCTTCTAAGGTCTTGCTATGAGACCTATAGGTTATTGAGAAGGCTACACTCTTTTTGCCCTCTTCTATTTGATCTCCTGTATAGACATCAAATAGTTCTACCTCTTCAATTAATCCTTCACCATGCTTCCAGATTATATTCTCTATATCCCCTACTAGTACCTCATTATCTACTACAAGGGCTATATCCCTCATTATAGCTGGATATTTGGGCAGTGGCTTATACTTTTTCTCCATTTTAGTTTCTTTTATAATTTCATCAAAATCTAAATGGGCTATATATATCCTGGTATCTATATCATATTTTTCCATTACATCTATATGAATTTCTCCTAAAATGCCCATATTCTTTCCATTATAAAGTATATTTGCTGTCCTATTGGGATGGAAAGTAGGATCCTTTTTTTCTGGTACATACTCTAGTCCCTTTATTCCCATCCTATCAAATAAAATTTCTACTACTTCTTTTATATCATAAAAATCTACATTCCCATACATTCCAATGGCTAATATCTTCTTCTCCGTTGGCAAATCTTTTAATGGAAGCTCTTTTGGTATGAATATATTTCCTATTTCATATACATAGCAGTCCTTTATACCCCGATTATAATTTCTAGTTAAAAGATCAAGAATATTGGGAATTAAAGTTGTCCTCATTACACTGTAATCCTCTCCTAAAGGATTGATTAGCTCTATATAATTCCTTAAGGGGCTGTTCTTTTCTATGTTTATTCTATCATAGGCCTTGGGACTGATGAAAGAATAGGTCATAACTTCATTTAAACCTAATCCCTGAAGAACTGATTTGGCCCTATCCTCAACAATTTTTTCATAGGGCTTTTCCCCCCTGGTTAGTACTCCTACTAGGGGCTTAACGGATATATTATGGAATCCATGTATTCTTCCTATTTCCTCTATAAGATCGGCTTCTATGCTCAAATCCAATCTAAAGGTTGGTACTTTAACCTCCAATCGGTTTTCATCAACAGAACTTGTAAGGCCTAGTCTTTCCAAATAATCTACCATCTGTTCTACAGTTAAATCAGTTCCTAATAGTTCATTTACCTTGTTTGGTCTTAGGTTAATTATTTCTTCATCCCTTTTGTTTTCATATACATCAATTACACCTTTTACAATTTTTCCCCCACCAATTTCTTCAATCAATTGGCAGGCCCTCTCTGCTGCAATCTCACACAGATTTGGATCAATTCCTTTTTCAAACCTAGATGAGGCTTCTGTCCTTAAATTATGTTCTTTGGCAGTAAAGCGTACAGATTTAGAATCAAAATTTGCCGATTCTAATATTACCCTTGTGGTTTCTTCTGTAATCTCCGAATCGAAACCTCCCATTACACCGGCAATACCTATTGGTTCCTTTTCATCTGCAATTACTAGATTATTAGGGTTTAAATTCCTTTCTATACTGTCTAAAGTTACTATTTTTTCCCCATCCTTTGCCCTTCTAACTATTATCTTTTTGCCCTTTATCTTGTCTAAATCAAATGCATGAAGAGGTTGACCTAATTCAAGCATAACATAATTTGTAACATCTACTATATTGTTAATAGGCCTTACCCCTGCTTCCATAAGCCTTGTTTGAAGCCATAGGGGGGACTCCTCTATTTTTACATCCTTAATTACCCTGGCATAATATCTATTACAAAGCTCCTTATCTATTTGTATGGATTCTAGATAATCTTTAATATCATCTACCTCATTATTAATCTTTATTTCTGGAATTTTTATCCTTTTATTGAAAGTAGCAGCAGTTTCCCTGGCCATACCAATTATACTTAAACAATCTGGCCTGTTGGGGGTTATTTCCAGTTCGAGTACTTCTCCATATAAACCCAATACTTGACTAATACTAGTTCCTAGGGGATATTCTTTGTCGAGTATAAATATACCATCCCTTTGATATTTAGGGATTACATTATCTCCAAAACCTAATTCCTTTAAGGAACAAAGCATTCCATAGGAATCTACTCCCCTAAAATTTGTTTTCTCTATGTAAACCCCATTGGGTAGCTTAGCCCCCACTAAAGCTACAGGTACATAGTCTCCAACTTTTAAATTTGTAGCACCGGTTACAACCTGTATTATATCCTTTCCGGTATTTACTTTAGCTACAAATAGTTTATCTGCATCCTTATGCTTTTCCAATTCTTCGATTTTCCCTACTACTACATTTTCAATATCCCTATCTAAAGATATAATTGACTCTACATGGGAACCAGATAAGGTAAGCTTATCAGCTAATACTTTTGAATCTTCATCTAAATCTACATATTCTTTTAACCATTTAATTGGTAATAACATAACTACCCTCCTAAATATTATTAAAATTGCTCTAAAAATCTATTGTCATTTTCAAACAATAAGCGGATATCGTTTATACCATACTTTACCATAGTTATCCTATCGATACCCATACCAAAGGCAAATCCGCTATATTTTTCTGGATCTATACCACAATTTTCTAAAACCTTAGGATGGACCATACCACAGCCTAAAAGTTCCATGCTCCAACCAGTTCCATTGCAAACAGGGCAACCTGCACCTTTACAGCTAAAACATGACACGTCCACCTCTGCACTAGGCTCAGTAAATGGAAAATGGTGAGGTCTAAATCTAGTCTTCATGTCTTTTCCAAATAATTCTTTTACAAATACATCTATGGTATGGATCAGATTAGCCATAGTCACATTTTCATCCACCACCAATCCTTCTAATTGGTGGAACATTGGAGAATGGGTATCATCCACATCATCAAATCTAAAGGTTCTTCCTGCAGAAACAATTCTTAAAGGTGGCTTTCTTTCTTTCATGGCTCGAATTTGAACGGGAGAAGTATGGGTCCTAAGTAGAATATCTTCTGTTATATAGAAGGTATCGGATAGATCCCTTGATGGATGGTTTTCTGGAGTATTCAAAGCATCAAAATTATTCTCTACAGTCTCTATTTCCGGACCCAATACTACACTAAAGCCCATACTAATAAATAGATTTTCTAATTCTTCAATGGTAGTTATAAGGGGATGGCGATGCCCTAATCTTCTTACATTTTTTGATATAGTAATATCAATCTTTTCCTTCTCCATCCTTTCAATTTTCAACTGCTCCTTCAACCTATTCCCAGCTGAGGACAATTCCTTTTCTATTTCATTTCTAATCTCATTAGCCAACTGCCCTATCACTGGGCGTTCCTCCTTGGAAAGTTTTCCCATCTCTCTAAGGACTAAAGTTAGTTGCCCTTTCTTACCCAGATATTTTACTCTAACACCCTCTAATTTTTCTAAACTATTTGAAGAATTTATATCAGCTATTGCTTCCTCTTTTATTCTCTTTAATTTTTCCCTCATATTAAGACTCCTTTCTAAAAAATAAAACCCATCCTCAACATAAAGGTCCAGATGTAAAACTTTTTACTAAATTATAGCACCTGTAACTTCAAATTACAAGAATTATTGGATTCGCTGCCTCATAACTTCATACATTATAATAGATGAGGCTACCGCTACATTTAAAGACTCCGCCCCTCCTGCCATAGGTATTTTAATTAAATCATCGGCTATAGATTCTAAAGTTTCTGAGACCCCTTTAGATTCATTTCCTATAATCAACAAGCCTCCCTCTTTAAAGTCTACATTTTGAATATATTTTTCCCCTTTAAGGGATGTAGAATAGGTTTTAATCTTATTCTTTTTAAATTCTTTTATAAGCTTTATTCCATCTTCCTCATGATATATAGGCACCCTGAAAATAGATCCCATAGTGGCTCTGACCACCTTGGGATTATAAACATCCACACAACCCTTTGTAATCACTACACCATCAATTCCAAAGGCATCGGCAGTTCTGATAATAGTACCCATATTTCCTGGATCTTGTACTCCATCTAACAATAGAAGAAAGGGGTTATCTTCTTTATTTATATCATTCATAGTATTTACCCGGAATTTGGCAATGGCTAGTATCCCCTGAGGAGTCCCCATTTCTGATATTTCCCTGAATAATTTAGCTGGAACACACTTTAGATTTTGTAAGGAGCTTATACTATCAAACAATTCTTTTCCACCATCTATATTGAATAGATCCTGGGAATAGATGATATACTTTAGGGGATAGCTGTTGTCTATACATTCCTTAACCATCTTTACCCCTTCAACAATGAATAATTTCTTATCCCACCGGCCCTTTTTTCTATATAAACTCTTAATCTCCTTAATTATAGGATTTGAAGGACTAGTTATATCTACCATATTAATCACCAGCACTTTTTTCAATTCTCCGTATATCCGAGGTGCTTCCAATTACCACCAATATATCTTCTTTCAATACAATATCATTTGCATTATGGGCTACCCTTACTCCCATATCCCTTTCCGGATATACCACCTTGTCAGCACCTATTTTAGATAAAACTTTTCCATGTAGAATATCATGGGCCTTTGCAACAACCCTTTTTACCCCCAATTCTTTAGCTATTAAAGTAGCCATAATTGAAGCCTGGTAATTTGAACCAATACTTATAATTGCAGCATCAAAATTCCCTATACCCAATTCCTTTAATACATTTTCATCGGTAACGTCTGCCTGAACTGCATAGGTCACCTCTTCTGATATATCCTGGACTCTTTCACCATCTATATCAATGGCTAACACCTCATACCCTAAACTACTAAGGGTTCTTGCAATGCTGGACCCAAATCTTCCACAGCCAATTACAACAAACTGTTTCACTTGAACATCCCCCTATCCCACTATTATATTCCCTTCCGAGTATCTATAGGAATATTGTTTATTCTTTCTAGCAAAGGCAAAAGCCATAGTCAAGGGTCCCAGCATACCTATAGTTACCGTTATTATTATTTTCCCAATAGTTGATAAATTAGGGGTAATTCCTCTAGTCAACCTAACTATCCCAAAAGTTGTAGTTTTAATACCCCCTGCAGTTGAACCAGGGGAACCTCCAATAAACATAAGTATTGTCATAAAAAATGCAGTAGTATCTTTTAATGAGTTAATATCCACCGAATAAAATCCTGCACTCCTTGTGTTAACCGATTGAAAAAAAGAAGAAAGGATTTTTTCTCTTTGGGATAACTGTAACAGGGTATCAGGATTATCTCTTTCAATTACATAGAATATCAGCATACCACTAATAATCAAAATTAAAGAAATACTAATGACTAATTTTGAATGGAGATGCAGCTTTTTAAAGCTTTTTTGATTCAATATATCAATATATACTGAAAAGCCCAATCCACCTACAATAACTAATAAGGCAATTGTGATATTGATTATAGTATTACCCACATAAGGAATCATGTTATTCCCTAAAATATCTATACCAGCATTACAAAAAGCAGAAATAGAATGAAAAACTGAAAACCATATACCTTTAGTTAATCCATATTGGGGAATAAATACGGTGGATAATATTATAGCCCCTAAAGCCTCTATTATAAAGGTAGATAGTATTATATACCTTATCAGTTTTACCATTCCGGAAATGGTTTCCTGGTTTAATTCCTCTTTTATCATCAACCTTTCCTTTAAAGTTATCCTTTTTCCCATCAATAAAGCCACTATTGTAGCCAAGGTCATAAAACCTAAACCACCAATTTGAACCAATATTAGTATAACTACTTGCCCAAATAAGGACCAGTGTTCTGCCATATTTACTAAAGATAAGCCAGTAACACAAACTATTGAAGTGGCTGTAAACAATGCATCTATAACTCCAATACTCTCTCCCTTTTTACTGGCAATGGGTAAACTTAATAATATAGCTCCTATAAGTATTAAAGCTAAAAAGCCTAAAGCCAACACCCTAGGTGGATTCAATTTAAATTTATCTAATCTTTCTCCTACTGTATTCATACGGGCCTCCCGATAATAGATAGCTAAAAGATATTATTTCATAAAAAAATGACCATTATTATATTTAGATAAAAATTAAAAGCTCCGTAACCGGAACTTTTAACAATTACTCTTTGCAATTTCAACTAATTTTGAAAAACCTTCAGGATCATGTATAGCCATTTCAGATAACACTTTTCTATTGATTTCAATATTTGCCTTTTTAAGTCCATTTATAAATGTACTATAGTTCATTCCATTTAATCTAGCAGCTGCATTTATTCTTGAGATCCAAAGTTTTCTAAAATCTCTCTTTCTTTGCTTACGTCCTGAATAAGCATAGCTTAAAGATTTCATAACAGCTTGATTAGCTGGTCTATATAATTTGCTCTTGGCACCATAATATCCTTTAGCTTGTTTCAATACTTTTTTATGTCTTTTTCTTGCTGTCACTCCACTCTTTACTCTTGCCATTTAAACTACCTCCTTTATCTATCTATTTCTAGTATTCTTATGGTAATAATGAGTCGATTCTCTTTTGATCACTTTTGCTAACTAAAGCTGACTTTCTTAAATTTCTAACCCTCTTTGGAGATTTCTTTCCAGTTAGATGGCTTTTGTAAGCCTTATATCTTTTCAATTTACCTGTTCCTGTTCTTTTCAATCTTTTTGCAGCTCCCTTATGAGTTTTCATCTTTCCCATATCATTTACCTCCTCTACTTATCAGTTTTTGGAACTAAATACATAACCATATTTCTGCCTTCCATTTTAGGTTGTTTATCTATAACTCCATACTCAGAGACTAGTTTGGCAAAATCTTCTAAAACTGCTCTACCAGCCTCCGTATGTCCTAATTCTCTACCCCTAAATCTAACACTTACTTTAACCTTATCCCCACTTTTCAGAAAGTTCATAGCCCTTCTGGCTTTAACATTTAGGTCATGATCTTCAATATTTGGTGTCATTCTAACCTCTTTTACATTTATTACTTTCTGATTTTTTCTGGCTTCCTTCTCCCTTTTGGATAACTCATATTTGTATTTCCCATAATCCATAATTCTACAAACTGGTGGTTTAGCATTTGGGGCTACCTTTACTAGATCTAACCTTTTTTCAGCAGCAATCTCTAATGCCTTCCTAATTGGTACTATACCTATCTGAGAGCCATCTACATCAATTAGCCTTACCTCTTTATCCCTAATATCTTCATTAATTTGAAGTTCTTTAATATTACTGCACCTCCCATATTTTATATAAAAAAGCGGGTATAAATACCCGCCAATAGACAATACAAGATTAAGTAGTTGAACCAACTACCTAAATCAGCTACTTATATTATGACCTTATTAGCCTAAGCCATAAGGTGAGAAGCGGATACTTCTACTTAAACTCTACCAATCTATTCAATTTATCACATTAATCATTATAAGCTAGAATATATAGTTTGTCAAACCTTTTTATGTCAAACTATAGAAATTTTTATTGATTAAATCAATCCCTAGCCAATTCATACAAAGCATGGGCATAAATTTTGGTTAACTTCATCAAATGGTCTATGGAAATATATTCGTCCTTCTGATGGGCTACTTCCTTTTGCCCTGGAAAATTTGGACCAAAGGCTACTGCATTTTCCATGGCCCTGGCATAAGTTCCCCCACCAATGGTAATAGGTTGGCTTTCCGTATCCCCAGTTTGCTCCCTATATACCTTCATAAGCTTCTCAACTAAAGGATGCTCTTTGGGTACATACAGGGGTTTCATATCTGATTCTCCCTCTATCAATTCAATATTGGTTCCTTTTAAATTCTCCCTAATCCCATCATATACTTCCCTGGCACTACTTTTAATTGGATATCTTACATTGATAATTAATCTTATCTCCTCTTCATCACCTTTTATAACCCCTGGATTGAAATTCAATTTACCTGATACATCATCTTCAAAACCGCAACCTATGGCCTCTCCATTATGCCTAAATCCAATTCTTTCATTATAAATTTTCACAAATTCACATACTCTACATTCTCCTGACAATATTTTTCCTAAAAAGGCCATTAAATAAGATATGGCATTTTTCCCTTTTTCAGGTGTACTTCCATGAGCCGATACACCTTTAGCAGTTATTTTTATTTCATCAGCCCCCAATCTTTCTAAAGATATGGGGTAATTAGTATTCTCAACGAAATTATTTAATTTTTCCTCTATTTGGGATATATCTTCTACCTGAAGCACCGCCTCACAATGATCAGGTACCATATTAGCAGCGTTGCCACCCTTTATACTTTTAACTATGATTCCATTACATCTATTTGTGTCGAGTTTCTGTACTAGATCAAAAACTATTATACCCTTCTCCCCATGAATTACTGGAAAATCTGCATCGGGAGTAAAGGCCATATCAGGAGCTTTTTCATGTTTAAAATAATATTTCATACATCCCCAGCCAGTTTCCTCATTGGTACCAAATATTATTCTAATCTTCTTTTTTAATTCTACCCCTGACTCCTTTAACGCCTTCATAGCATACAAACATGCTATTGCAGGTCCCTTATCGTCGGAAGTACCTCTACCATATATCTTTCCATCATGTATTTCACCGCCATAGGGTGGATAAGTCCAACCTTCACCTTCTGGAACTACATCTAAATGGACTAAAACGCCAACGGTTTCATCTCCGTCTCCCAAATCGGCATGACCTGCATAACCATCAAAATTTTTGGTTTTAAATCCCATGCCCTCAGCTAAATTTAAAGCAAATTCTAAAGCCCTATAAGGACCTTCTCCAAAGGGCATATTAGGCTTTCCTTCTTCTTCTACACTTTTAATCTTAACAATATCTTGGGTAGATTTTATTATATCTTCTTTGAAACTCTCTATTAATTTTATAAATTCCATCCTATCACCTCGTCTTTTTTGTTATTTATATTATATCCCTACATATTATTTCCTTCAACTTTTAATACAATTCTTTTTATATATGTAGTAGGAAATGGTTACACTATACCTAGTATATGAAAAAGGTGGGGATATATTGAAAAAGAAAAAGATTATGCTATTAATATTAGTAATAAGCCTAGTTGCAGTCACTATACTCATTTTTAATAAGCTTTATCCATCACCAATATGGAATAGAAAAAATATAAAAATGAGGATGGTCATGTGGATAATCTCTTTAAGTTTTTTAACCTACTATTTAAAAGTTAATCAAAAGCCCCAACTAGTCCCATCCATTTTATCCAGCGACAGAATTGCCGATAAAGAAAGGCATAGCTCAAATGTAACTTTTGATGATGTTGCTGGGTTAGAAGAAATTAAAGAGGAACTTCAGGAAACAATAGATTTTCTCAATGACTCTGGTAAATATAAAAGGATGGGGGCTAAAATTCCCAAGGGAATACTCTTCTATGGCCCCCCAGGTACAGGAAAAACTTTGCTTGCTAAAGCCGTTGCAGGTGAAACCAATTCAACCTTTTTATATGCTAGTGGTTCAGAATTTGTAGAAAAATATGTAGGAGTAGGGGCCAAAAGGGTTAGAACCTTATTTGAAAGGGCCAAAAAAGAAGCACCAAGTATTATATTCATAGACGAAATAGATGCAATAGGAACAAGAAGGAATTTAGATTCTAATAATGAAAAGGATCAAACCTTAAATCAGTTACTAGTAGAAATGGATGGTTTTAATACTGATGAAACTGTAATAGTTATTGGGGCTACTAACCGATTAGACCTATTAGATGAAGCTTTACTTAGACCTGGAAGATTCGATAGGCATATTTACGTTGGAAATCCTAATAGGAAGGCTAGGGAACAAATTTTAAGGGTTCATACAAAGAATAAACCCTTAGACGATACCATAGATATTAGCGAAATCGCCAAAAAGACCCACGGACTGACGGGAGCAGAACTTGCAAACATTGCCAATGAAGCAGCCATAATTGCAGTAAGAAATAAGAAGGATTATATTAATATAGAACATTTCAATGCAGCTATTGAGAGGGTCTTGGCAGGATTAGAGGTGAAGAATCCAACAGTTCTACTTAAGGAGAAAAAAACTGTCTCTATACATGAAGCCGGCCATGCCCTGGTATCAAAAATACTTAAAGTAGACATGGTGCAAAAAATATCTATAGTTCCTAGGGGCCAATCTTTAGGTTATGTTTTAAAATTCCCAGAAGAAGATAGATATCTTTTAACTAAACAAGAATTGATGGATAAGATATCAACTCTCTTGGCTGGTCGGGCTGCAGAAGAATTAGTTTTTGGTGAAATAACAACTGGTGCCAAAGATGATTTAAGTAAGGCTACTAAAATTGTAAAAGAAATGGTTTGCAGCTATGGAATGAGCTCTTTAGGCCTTATGGCAATAGATGAGCACTACACCAAACTCGATTTTGAAGCAATAAGGATTGAAATGCAAAAAATCCTAGATGAAGCATATAATAGGTCTATTAGCATAATAAGGGAAAACCTGGATATTCTCCACCATATTTCTAACCTTCTAATGGAAAAGGAAAGTATTGATAGTGAAGAATTAGATGAGATATTTAAGCTCTACCAAAAACCTATAGATTGTGCCACATAAAAAAGAACGCCTATTATAGCATATAGCATACATAGGCGTTCTTTAATTAGGGCCCTATTTTTTATTCTCTACTTCCTCTATTACCCTGGCTATAAATTCATCTAATTTAAATTGACCAATATCCCCTTCATCCCTTTTATTCACAGATACTAATCTACCTTCTACTTCCTTTTCTCCTACAATTAACATGTAGGGGATTCTCTGTAGTCTTGCTTCTCTAATCTTATATCCAATCTTCTCAGCCCTGCCATCTACAGTAACCCTCAATCTTCTTCCTTCCATCTCTTTTTTAATCTCATAGGCGTAATCATTAAATTTATCAGATATTGGTAGCACAGTTACCTGGACTGGTGCAATCCATACTGGGAATTTGCCCGCATAGTGCTCTATCAATATGCCTAAAAATCTTTCAATACTTCCCAATATGGTTCTATGGATCATTACGGGCCGTTTCTTTTCATTATCCTTATCTACATAGGTCAGATCAAATCTTTCTGGCATTTGAAAATCCAATTGTATAGTACCACATTGCCATGTTCTACCAATAGCATCTTCCAAGTGGTAATCAATCTTAGGTCCGTAGAAGGCTCCATCTCCTTCATTGATTATATAATCAATTCCCTTTTCTTCTAATGCCTCTTTTAGTGCATTTGTTGCTTCCTCCCATTGTTCTTCAGTACCCATAGAATTTTCTGGTCTAGTAGATAATTCAACATGATATTTAAATCCAAATATACTATAGATATAGTCTGCCAAATCTATTATACCTATTATTTCATCTTTAACTTGAGATGGTAGGGCATATATATGAGCATCATCCTGGGTAAAGCTTCTTACCCTCATCAATCCATGAAGGGCCCCAGAAAGTTCATGCCTTTGAACCAAACCCAACTCTCCCCACCTTAAAGGCAGGTCCCTATAACTATACAAATTGCTCTTATAAATTAATATGGAGCCAGGACAGTTCATGGGTTTTATAGCATACTGACTACCATCAATTTCTGTAAAATACATATTTTCTTTATAGTGGTCCCAATGGCCAGACTGTCTCCATAAAGATTCATTCAAAATTACAGGTGTTTTAATCTCTCCGTACCCTCTTTTAGCATGTTCCTTTTTCCAGAAATCTTCAATTATATTCCTAATTATCATTCCCTTTGGATGGAAGAAGGGGAATCCAGGGCCTTCCTCATGTATACTAAACAAGTCTAATTCCTTTCCTAATTTCCTATGATCCCTTTTCTTTGCTTCTTCTAATTTGTTCAAATAAGCCTCTAAATCCTTCTTCTTCTCATAGGTGGTTCCATAGATTCTCTGGAGCATTTTATTCTTTTCGTCTCCCCGCCAATAGGCTCCAGCTATGCTTAACAGTTTTATAGCCTTAACTTTTTTTGTATCCATTAGGTGGGGGCCAGCACACAAGTCTGTAAATTCCCCTAATTTATAAAAGGATATCTCTTCATCCTCTGGTAAATTTTCTATTAAATCGACTTTATATATTTCTCCCTTCTCCTTAAAATACTCCAATGCTTCATCCCTTGGCATTACGAATCTTTCTAGCTTATGACCTTCTTTTACTATCTTAACCATCTCTTCCTCTATTTTTTCTAGATCCTCTGGAGTAAATCTGTGCTCTGTATCAAAATCGTAATAGAATCCATCATCTATAGCTGGCCCTATGGCGAATTTAACATCTGGGAATAACCTTTTAACAGCTAATGCCATTATATGGGCAGATGTATGCCAAAATATTTCCTTCCCTTCCTTATCTTCAAATTTTACAAACCTAACCTTGGCATCCTCATCAACAGTCTCCTGCAATCCCTTTATTTCATCATTTACTACTGCCCCTAAAGCCACCCTAGCTAATCCTTCACTAATATCCTTGGCTATTTGATAGAGGGTTATACCCTTTTCATATTCCCTCACCGAATTATCTGGTAATATTATTTTAATCTTTTCCATATTTTTTTCTCCTTTCTATATCTTATATCTAAAAGATTATATATCTATATGCAAAAACCTCTCGCCACTGCCATATGCAGGGACGAGAGGTTGCTCCCGTGGTTCCACCCTAATTGGTACTCATTGAGGATAACGCAAATCTGCGGAAATCCTTAGGCCTGTCGGCTTCGGATACGACTCTGGGATGGTCTTCAGCTACTCCTGACCTAGGGAGGCTTTCAGCCTAGGCACTCCCCTCTCTGAAGGCTGGAATAACTTACTCTTCCCTTCCTAGTCTTTGACTATTAACTTGATTATTTATTATAGCTATTAATACCCAAAAAATCAATAAATATTAAATTTTTTATTGCATCCTTTTATAAATTATAAAAAATTATTTTAATACAGATATTAACTCTTCTTTGGATAAAAGCCTTTGCTCCCCAGTCTTCATATCCCTCAAATTATACTTATTTACCTTAATCTCTTCTTCTCCTATGACAAGGGCATAAGGTATGTTCAATTTATCTGCATATCCGAATTTTTTACCAATCTTTCCCTTTTCCAAGTATATTTGAGTATTAATATTGTTTTCCCTTAACACATTGGCAATTTCTATGGCCTTATCCAAACATCCTTCCATGGGTATAACTATAATCTTAGTTAGAGAATCATCTGTAAACTGGATTAGATTAGATTCTCTTAATTGATAAAACAACCTGGTAAGCCCTATGGAAATCCCAACACCAGGCAATTTTTGTTTAGTATAATATTCAGCTAAATTATCATATCTTCCTCCAGAGCAAATGCTTCCTATATCAGGGTGATCATTTAAAAAGGTTTCATATATGGTCCCTGTATAATAATCCAAACCTCTAGCAATGGTCAAATCAATGGTAAAATTGCTTTCAGGTACTCCGAAAGCTTTTACATAATGGTTTACATCCTTTAGTTCTTCTAGCCCTTTAATGAAAATCTCATTTTCTATTTTCAAGTTTTCCAAGTACTGGAGTTTTTCATCATTGGTACCTTTTATTTGAATAAATTCAATTATCTTTTCAATAGTTTCTATATTAAGCCCTTGATCTTCCAGTTCTTTTTTCACCTTGTCTAATCCTATCTTATCAAGTTTATCTATTGTCCTTAATATATCTGTGCTATCAAAAATGCCCAACCATTGGAAGAAACCCTTTAATACCTTTCTATTATTAATCTTTATTGTAAAAGAATTAAAGCCTAACTCTTTAAAAGTAGAATAAATAATACTAGGTATCTCTGCATCATTTATTATATCTAAGGTCCCATTTCCTACGATATCAATATCGCATTGATAAAATTCCCTAAACCTACCCCTTTGAGCTTTTTCTCCCCTATAAACCTTTCCAATATGGTATCTCCTAAAAGGAAAGGTTAATTCAGAAAAGTGTTGGGCAACATACCTGGCAAGGGGAACTGTTAGGTCAAATCTAAGGGCCAAATCGGTGGCCCCTTTTTCAAATCTATAAATCTGTTTCTCCGTTTCCCCTCCCCCTTTAGCCAATAGAATCTCTGCCCTTTCTATAACAGGGGTATCTATAGGTAAAAAACCAAATTTTTCATAGTTTTTTCTAATGGTATCCAACATTTTATTAAATAGTATCTGGTCAGAGGGAATTAATTCCATAAATCCTGGTAGTATCGACGGCTTGATTATATCCCTACTCATATGTACACCTCCCATGTTCATCCTATACTACTTATAATATCATTAATATACTTTTTTTCAACAAATAAAGGAAGCCGAAATATCTGCTTCAGCTTCATATTTATCGCTTCTTTATTCTTATTCTATTATTACATTTGTCACAGCCTAAACAGAAGTACACCCTGTCCCGAAATACATTGGTGATAATTTTTATTACATCTTCCTCTTCGTCTTTTCCATCTAAATGTATTATTAAATGTTTAGGAGCTATAACTATTAATGTGCTTATTAAAATATCATCCATTCCAATATCAGAGTGATCTATTTCCGATAATATCTCTCTAAAAAAATCTTTGTTTATTTCATTGTTTCTCTCATCTAGTAGTTTAAAATCATTTTCTTCAAAAAATAAGTTTACTAAATTATACTTTGGTTCCTGCACATCAACAAAATACTGTAGGATCTTAATAAACTCCCTGTACTCCTTTTCAGCAGTAAATTCCTCTATCCCTTTATCAATAACTAGATTGATAAAAAAATCCAACTCCCTCAATCTAAATTTAATAAATCCATCTATAAATATAGAGGGTATATCCATTATATGTCTCTTTATCTGATTGTTTATATATTCCTTCTCTGTCAAAAAATTATTCTTGTCCAATAGGATTTTACTTGATATTTCAACTATTTGTCTTTTTTCATGGCCATTAAACTCATTGAAATTATTGCCCAATTGCTTGTAAATAATATCTTTAGAATATATATTTAATATTAAATCTAAAATCATATTTGCTACTCTATTATAAATTTCTTTCAAAGATTTGCTTTTTACAAAATCTATATTGAATATAGATCTAAAATCATAATTTTTTTCTTCTATTTTAATCCTTCTATCAGAAAAATAACTCTGTATTATTTCTCTAGCTCTATCAATATCTCTGTCCAGCCCAATTTGTATATTCAATTAGTTCACTCCCTTCTGTTACTAGTATGTGCTATGAAAACCTCTATATACTGCATAAAGAGTTACTCTATTGGCAATATAGACTAATTATGGTTCCAATATCTATTATTTTATTATCGCTTAACCATATTGCTTTTTTATTGTATTTTTTTAAAAAATTTATAATTTTTTCATAATCTGGATGTTCTTTAAGACTACCCGAAAATACAATTATATCCTTGGATAAATTTCCATTAGTTCCTCCAATAAATCCATAAGGATATCCTGGTAATTCTATATATCCCGGTCTTATTAATAATACATCTATACCATACCTGGTCAATTTTTTGTATATTGGATAATCAGCGGTTATAATAGCCTTTGTATCTACAATAGCCATAGAACATTTAGTATAACCTTGCTCCACATGGACCAATTCCAGGTTTTCCTTTTTTAAATAATATTTCAGTTTTTCATCTGTATATTTAAAATTATGGATAGCTAAATTTCCAATTCTCCCTACATTATATGCAATATCCTCTGGATACTCTTTGCCTAATTTAGTTTCACCTTTAATAATTTCTATACCCATCCCATAAAAGATTTCTTCATAATATTCATAAACATTTGGTGCAACTATCATCCTCTTATGATTAATTGGGTGAATGACTATATCTGGATGATAGGATATAGGGTCTGCAACTTCTTTACATTTTATAGTATGTATTATATTTAAGTTAAACATATTTAATTTATTTAATAATTTTTTAGGAACTCTTCCATCTATTATAATAGTATTGGCAAGCTTTTTTGGAATAAAAGGGTTATTATCCATTTTTTTCACCACTTTAACAAAAAATTAAACCTTCTATTTAGAAATAGAAGGTTTAATGGAGGCGGCACCCAGATTCGAACTGGGGAATAAAGGTTTTGCAGACCTCTGCCTTACCACTTGGCTATGCCGCCATGGAGCGGAAGACGGGATTCGAACCCGCGACCCTCGCCTTGGCAAGGCGATGCTCTACCACTGAGCCACTTCCGCAAAAGCTATATTGGTGCCCAGAGACAGAATCGAACTGCCGACACGAGGATTTTCAGTCCTCTGCTCTACCGACTGAGCTATCTGGGCTTGTGGAGTACAATAGTTAGTATACAATATTGTTTCTAAAATGTCAATAACAAATTTCATAAATTCCCCATTTTGATTTTTTCAAAATGGGGAATTTAATTTATTAGCTTTAACAGGTCTTCTTTAGAGAATTTATATTTAGTATTACAGAAATGGCAAACTACTTCAGCCTGCCCATCTTCCTCTATAATATCCCTTATCTCCCCTTCACCTAAACTTACTAAAACCTCTTCTATCTTGTCCCTTTCACAATCACATCTGTATTCAATATAGCTCTTTTCCAGTACTTCCATTTCAAATTCTCCAAACAACTCTTCCATTATTTCTTCAGGACTCAATCCTTCATCTATCAATGTAGATATGGGTTTTGCCTTATTAATTATTTCCTCTATTCTATCAATATCCTTATCATCCACATTAGGCAAGAGCTGAAGCATATATCCACCAGCAGCTTTTACTGAAATATCCTTATCAACTAATACTCCTAAATTTATGGCAGATGGCTGCTGTTCAGACAGATAAAAATAATGGACTAAATCCTCAGCAATTTCACCAGATACTAAATTAGAATAGCCTATGTAAGGCTCTTTTAAACCTAAATCCCTAATAATAGCTAATTGCCCATTCTTGCCTACAATTCCTCCCACATCTAATTTTCCATCAGGTCTACTAGGCAAATCTGCTAAAGGATTATCAACATATCCTTTGACTTGGCCTTTACTATTTGCAACGGTCACAATGTTGCCAATAGGTCCATCACCTTTTAATCTAAAGGTTAAAATATCTCTATCACCCTTCATGGTCATTCCCAACATAGCTGCTGCAGTCAAAGCCCTACCTAAAGCTGCAGTGGCTGTAGGGGAGGTGCCATGAATTCTCCTAGCTTCTTCCACTAGATTAGTTGAGGAAGCTACAAATAATCTAAAAGTCTTTTTTTTGTCCATTCCTCTAATGATATAGTCCCTCATACTCTACCCCTCATATTTAAATATTTAAAAGCCCCTGCATAGGGGCTTAATTTGCTACTGTTAAAAACTATAAAAAGTGAAGTACTCCTATAGTTTAATAACCTTAGTAGCCTGAGGACCTTTTTCTCCTTGAACTATTTCAAATTCAACATTTTGTCCTTCCTCTAATGTTTTAAATCCTTCACTTTCAATTGCTGAGTAGTGGACAAATACATCTTCGCCCTCTTCAGTGGAAATAAAACCATAACCTTTTGTTGGGTTAAACCATTTAACAGTACCTTTTACCATTTTAAAACATTCCTCCAATACAACAATTTAAATAGATGAGTCCTATGTATCATCTATTTTTTCTTAGTCTATCATAGTTATATATACTTGTCAAATACTATTCCCAAGATTTTATTTAATTATTCTTAAAAATTTTATTATTATAGCATGGCCACAAAATTAATCCTTTCACTGTAGTCATTAGGCTCATTGAAAGTAAAAGCATCAAAATAGTAAATTTCTTTAAAGGATGCTAATTTAAGGATTTTTACTATTTCATCTATATGATAAGCCCTCTCTATATGTTCTTCATCAAATCTTACATAAAGTCCCCCACCATCTTCTATAAAAAAGGTAAGATAAAATTTAGCTATATTTTCCTCATCATCAAAATAATTTTGCCACACATAAAATAAGCTAGTCCTATCCTCAACAAAAGTATTATTTCCAATTACATTTTTCAATTTATAGTAGGAGTTTATATCAAATAGAAATATTCCATCATCCTTTAGATGATTCCTTACATTCCTAAAGGTATCCAATAAATCTTCATCCTCCAGTATATAGTTGATACTATCACAAATGGAAATTACACTATCAAATTTTTTATTTATTTTAAAATCTACCATATTTTGATTTAATAAATTTACATTTTTAAATCTATTTAATTTGTTATAGGCTATACTCAACATTTCAGATGATAGGTCAAAACAAGTTAAATTATACCCAGCTTCTGCCAAATAGTAGGATAGATTACCCGTTCCACAAGCCATCTCCAACACAGTTTCAGGGCTTTTACCAAACCTATCAAAAATACTCTCAATATACATATACCACTTTTTATAATCCACATCCGCCATTAGTTCATCGTATAAAGCTGCGAATTTTCCATACATATTTTGTCCCCCTTTTTATCCTATTTTTTCTTTTTCATCTCTCTCTTCCTAACCCTTATAAGGCCTCCTATCCTACCTGATTCTTTGGCTGTTAAACCTCCCCAGCCTACCTTGTCTATTTTTTCCATTAACCCCAATTCTTCAGCTATTTCATACTTCAATTTATCTTCTATAGTTTCTTTTTTCTTCTTTTTCTTTTTCACATCCATCCCTCCTAAAATTTAGTATTAGAAGGGCTGGTCTCTTTTATTCCTATAGGGTTAAAAATTTATAATTATAAAAAATATATATAAAGATCACTATTAGTATTGGCAACTTTTCCAAAATATTCATCCTTTTTCTTTTATAAAGCCCCCTTAATATGAATTCCTCTTTAACAAAATTGTTAATCTCCAAAATTTCTCTCCCATCATCAATAGATAGGGATTTGATCAGCTTATACACTACAATACCAGCTAATAATGAAACAAACACTAAATTAGCCCCAATAAAGACCCAGGTGCTTGCTTCTGGCAGCTCTACGGAATTCACAGATACATTCATGCTTTCCTCCATACCTGCTGCAATATATCCTATAGTTAATGCTATAGTATTATTTGCTGTATGGGCAATTATGGATGAAAATAATGAATTAGTTTTATTTCTAATTATTCCAAATATTAATCCCAAAAATATAGGCCCTAATAGGTTTTGAAGGTTGAAATGGAATAGTCCAAATAGTAGAGAGGAATAGATAAGGGCTTTAATCCTTCCCAATTTCTCATAAGAATTTAATACTAATCCCCTAAACATTATTTCCTCGCAGATACCAGGAGTTAATGCTATTATAAAAAAACTTGTTATATACTCTTTGTAAGTAGTTGGTATTGGTACAGAACTAGGGACTACCTCTGTAAATTTACTCAATATAGTAATGCCAATAAAATTTAGAAAGACTGCTATGGGATAAGAAAATATAACAATAAATATAATTGTCACAGCCTGTTTAAAAGTAATCCTATTTAAATTTAATGTTGACTTTAATGATAATCCCTTGATCTTTAAAAATAATATTATAGGCAATAGTATTATCAAGTATTCGGTAATTAAAAGGCCAGTATAAATCTCCCTATATTGGACCCAGGCCCCTAAAGTAACCAATATTAAAGCTATGATCAAGAATAATACATTTGTTTCTAAAATTGATATTTTACTATTATTTTTATCCATATAATTCCCTCACTTTCTCAAATATTTTATACCTTTTTCTTAGTAAAATCAAATATGCTCTTCTATTAACTTATTCAATGTTGTATTATATATATTAGTACAAAAAATTTTTTGGAGGTGTATTTATTAATATGGTCAATGTAGGAATCGTAGGTGCAACTGGTTTAATAGGTCAAACTTTCTTAAAAGTAATGGAAGAAAGAAAATTCCCAGTAAACAACCTGTACCTTTTTGCATCCTCTAAATCTAAAGGAAAAAAAATCACTTTTAACAATAAAGAGTATGAAGTTGAAGAGCTAAATGAGAACTCCTTCGATAAACCCATAGACATAGCCCTATTTTCAGCAGGAGGAACCATTAGTAAAAAATACGCACCATTGGCTAAGGAAAAAGGAATAATAGTGGTGGACAATAGTAGTGCTTGGAGGATGGAACCCTGGGTACCATTGATAGTACCAGAGGTAAATAAGGAAGCCGTTGAAAAACATCAGGGAATAATATCCAATCCCAACTGTTCCACCATCCAATCTGTAATACCTTTAAAACCATTACATGATAAATATGGATTAAAAAGGGTTGTTTTTTCTACTTATCAGTCTGTCTCTGGTTCAGGCCTAAGTGGATTGATGGATCTAGAAAAGGGATTAACATCTACTTACCACAACAAGTATCCTCATCCAATAGCCTTTAATGTACTACCACACATAGATGACTTCTTAGACAATGGCTATACTAAAGAAGAAATGAAGATGATTGAAGAAACAAAAAAAATATTAAACGATCCAAACATAAAAATAACCGCAACCACTGTAAGGGTTCCTGTTAGATATGGTCATGCGGTTTCCGCCAATATCGAATTAGGAAAGCCTTTTGAATTGGAGGATGTATATGACTTGCTTAGTAATTTTGAAGGCATAGAAGTATTAGACGATCCAGCCAACAATGTATATCCTATGCCTATTTTGGCTGAAGGAAAGGATAAGGTTTATGTAGGTAGGATAAGAAGGGATTTTAGTGTGGAAAATGGACTTAATATTTGGATTGTAGCTGACAATTGCCGTAAAGGGGCAGCCACCAATACAATCCAAATTGCAGAATTATTAATAAATAGGAGGTTTTAGTATGTTTAAAGGTTCTGGAGTTGCCATAGTTACCCCTTTTAAAGATGACAAGATCAATTTTGACAAATTGGAAGAATTACTAGAATGGCACATCGAAGAAGAAACCGACGCTATAATCATTTGTGGTACCACTGGTGAAGCTGCAACTATGACTACAGAAGAACATAAAGAAGCTATAAAATTTACCGTGGAAAAGGTAAATAAAAGGATCCCAGTCATTGCTGGAACAGGCAGCAATAACACAAAATATTCAATTGAACTTAGTAAATATGCTGAATCCGTCGGCGCAGATGGTTTACTAATAGTTACCCCTTATTATAACAAAGCTACCCAAAGAGGTTTAATAGACCACTACACAGCTATAGCCGATAATGTAAATATACCTATTATCATCTATAATGTACCAGGAAGGACAGGCTTGAATATTCTTCCAAAGACCATCCAAGAACTATCTAAACATCCTAATATAAAAGGTGTTAAGGAAGCTAGTGGTAATATAGCCCAGGTAGCTGAAATAGCCCGCCTTGTACCTGAAGATTTCTATATATATTCAGGCAATGACGACATGATAGTACCTTTACTATCTTTAGGTGGAGTTGGAGTTATTTCTGTAGTTGCTAACATACTTCCTAAGGATACACACAATATGGTAAAATCCTTCCTAGATGGGGATATTGAAACAGCTAAAAACCTTCAATTAAAGATGAAGCCCCTAATAGATGCCCTATTCATTGAAGTAAATCCAATACCCGTTAAAGAAGCAATGAATATTTTAGGCATGGAAGTTGGACCTTGTAGATTGCCCCTATCAGCTATGGGTGAAGAAAACAGGAAGAGATTGATTGAAGAAATGTCCAACTACGGTCTAAATGTAGGGAGGTAATAGAAATGCTAAAAGTAGTTATTAGTGGATTTTTGGGCCAGATGGGTCAAACTTTAGAAAGGCTTATTAAAGAAAAGGATGATATAGAAATAGTAGCAGGAATTAGCAGAAGCGCTGACTCCTATGAGGGGGAAATTAAAGTATATAAAAATATTTCTGAATTTGATGGCTCATGTGATGTAATAATAGATTTTTCACATCCCGATACACTAGATAGTTTACTAGAGTATGCAAAAACAAACAAAACTCCCTTGGTGCTGGCTACAACAGGATATAGTGATAATGATATGAGAAAAATTAAAGATACTTCAAACTCAGTACCTATTTTCTATTCAGCTAATACCTCTTTAGGAATAAACCTATTACTATCTTTAGTTTCTAAAGCAGCATCTGTACTAGGTGATGCTTTTGATATTGAAATAGTGGAAAGGCATCATAATAAGAAAATAGATGCTCCTAGTGGTACTGCCTACATGATCGCAGATAAAATAAATGAAGTGTTTAATAACAATAAAGTATATGTTTTTGGAAGGCATTCTAAATCCAATAGAAGAACCCCAAAAGAAATTGGGATCCATGCAGTAAGGGGAGGAACCTACGTAGGGGAACACGACATAATTTTTGCTGGATTGGATGAGGTTATAGAAATAAACCACAGGGCCTTATCTAAAAATGTATTTGCAGAAGGGGCTATTGCAGCTGCCAGGTTCATAGTTAAGCAGGATAAGGGCTTATTTGATATGAATCATGTATTAAATATATAATAAAAAACCTGCAGCGTAACCTGTAGGTTTTTTTATTATATATTTAATAAATTAATCGTCAAAAGTAAATATATAGGGTACATTCCTATAGTAATCTCCATAGTTAAGGCCATATCCTACTATAAACACATCTGGGATAGTAAATCCTACATAATCTGGACTTATGTCTACTTTTCTTCTACTAGGCTTGTCCAGCATTACACAAACTTTAGTGGATTTAGGCCCTTTCATGTTTATAAAATCAACAACCTTTTTCATGGTATATCCTGAATCGATAATGTCATCTACAATTAATACATCCTTCCCCTTTATACTAGTACGAATGTCTGTTACTATTTCCACTATGCCTGATGAAACTTCACTGTGACCATAGCTTGAAGTGGTCATGAAATCCACATTTACTGGAACTTTTATCTCCCTTACCAAGTCAGCAGAAAAGATAAAGCCTCCCCTAAGCAATGAAATAACGACAAGTTCCTTACCTTCGTAATCTTCAGTAATTTCTTTACCCAATTCTTTAACCCTTTTGGCTATTTGATCTGAGTCAATTAATATCCTAGGTTTTTTCTCCATTTCTTATTTCTCTCCCTTCCTTTTCCCTAGTAAAATTTGCTTTTCAATATTTGCTTTATTTCTCTTAATTCTAATAATATTTTATTTAAAGTATACTGAAGACTTATTAAAACTATCAATATTATGGATATAATAATTATCTTGTAATCCATGGCCTTCTCCTTGTCCCTTTTTATAATCTCAATAAAATACTTATATTGTGTTGATTATAACACAGATTAATATATAGTTTAAAGAATAAATAAAAAAAATGTCTTTCCAATTTACATGGAAAAACATTATCAAAAAACTAGGCTTCTTCTTTGCAGGCCGCTAATCTATTATTATCATTTTCAATATATTCTAATTTTGATATGGATACTTCATAAGCAACCTTTGTTTCTACTTCTCCATTAGGATATTTTTTCTGATACTCTCTACTTTGAACCCGCCCCCATAATTTTATGTGATCCCCTACCAACAATTTTTCACAAAATCTTGCATTCCTTCCCCAGGCAATACAGGGTATGTAATCAGATTTATTGTAAGGTCTATTTACTGCTATCAACAAATCTGAAATTTCCCTTCCAAAAGGAGTGGTTCTATAGATAGGGGATTTACATATATAACCATCTAAAAAAATTTCATTAGGTGATCTTAATAACTCCTTTATTTCTTTATCATCTTCTAATACTCTAATATCCCTAGTAAAAATAGTCAGAATAAGCTTACTAGAACCATCTATATACCTATTATAGGAACGTAATTGGCCATATATTTTTACATATGTACCTACTGATAAATCCATATCAACAATTAACCTTTCAGACACTGTCGCTGGTAATATATCTACAGTTTCGCTTAACCTCGGTACCTCTAATTTAAAATCATAAAATCCTTCCCCATACATTTCATGACTAAATTCTAAGGGTGATACTACCTTACCTACAACTTCCACTAGATTTGTATTCATTAGCTTATTATCCATAAAAGATCATCTCCCCCTTATTCTTATGTATTCTACAATCTATAACTATGTTTATTCTTAAGTTCCTTCTATTATGATTAAGAAATCAATTTTTATAGATTTTCATTTGTTTTCAAAATCTTTTAGCATTATCCTATATAATTGATAGTGGTATTTTTTTATAATATAAATTATCTATTGGGTGTAATAATAGCTGTGGAAGATTTTTATCTACAAAATTATCTTGACAACATTCTATCAAAATATTGATATTTTTTCTACACATTTTAAAAGCTAATATATTTATGCCAGGGCTTTTAAACATGTCTTTTTTCAGGCTTATATTATAAATATGCCTAATTCTTCTTTATCTGTCTACCAGTATTATCTATATAATAATCATCCTTATATATTAACTCGGACACAGGTACTATCTCATATCCCTCATCTTGTAATCTCTCTATCACTATAGGAAGATATTCAGTGATATATTTGGCATTGTTGTGGAATAAAACAATAGAACCATTTTGCACATTACGTGTTACCCTATCTACTACCGGCTGAACCCCTAACTCCTTCCAATCTAAAGAATCAACATCCCATTGAATTACATAATAACCATTATCCCTACATACTTTAATTACCCTATCATTATAATCTCCAAAAGGCGGCCTAAACAAAATAGGCTCTTCCCCTATTAGTTCCTTAATTTTATTGCCAGTAATATTCAATTCCTTTTCTATCTCCTCATCAGACAATTGGCTCATATAAGGATGATTAGTGGAATGGTTCCCCACATCATGACCTCTTCTATGTATCTCCTTTACATGTTCTGGATATTTATCAATCCAAAATCCTACTAAAAAAAAAGTTGATTTGACATTGTATTTATCCAATATATCTAAAATATCAATTGTAAAGTCGTCTCCCCATGCAGCATCAAAGCTTATAGCTATCTTTTTATCACTTGTCTCCACACTATATATGGGAAGCTCTTTTTTTGTAGAAAACACTTCTAATACACCCCTATTGGTTTTAAGCATAGAATAGGAAATAGAAACTATAAGGATAAATAGTACTATTATAATCCTATAAAATAAATTATTCCTTATATATAATCCTTTCAATCTATCCCCTCCTAAATCTTCTTTAATATAATTTATTCCTAAAAAATATTAATATTACTTTCCTATGAAAACTCATTTTGTCAAACTATTGAAGAAAATTTTATATTCCAAATTATTTGATTTTGTAGCAAAACCTGGTAATCCTTGCATTATATTCAAGAATATAATTTTAAAAAAAGGTTATCATATAGATAAAGTAACTAAATATGTTGTTGCAAGGAGGATAAAATATGGCTAACAACAACAATAAAATATTGGTACCTGAAGCTAGGCAAGCTCTAGAACAATTAAAGTTAGAAATTGCTAGTGAATTGGGAGTAACTAATTATAATAATATAGACAAAGGTGAATTGCCATCTCGTGTAAATGGATCTATAGGTGGGTATATGGTCAAACACCTGGTTGAAACTGCCCAAAGACAATTATCAAATAGATAATTTTTGAGGTAAGTGGAATTCCACTTACCTCTTTTATATGATATAATCTAATCGATTAAATTTTTATTAAAGAGGTGTCATATTTATGTTTACTGAAAATACAGAAGAATTAGCTCAAAATAAACTATTACTCTTATTTATAATCAATAAATCAAAAAAACCTCTCACCAATGAAGAAATTACTGAATTCATATTGGAAAATAATTATATGAATTATTTTTTGATTCAGCAGTATCTATCGGAATTGGTTGAATCCAATTTTATAAAACAGATAGATAAGGAAGGCAAAAAAGTATATATATTATTAGACAAAGGAAAATCAACCCTTTCCTACTTCGAAGATAGATTAAATCCTAAAATCAAAGATGAAATATCTTCTAAATTTAATAATGTAAAAGATAATCCAGTAAAGACTACTCAAGTTTTAGGAGAATTCTTTAAAAAAGGAGAATACCAATACATAGTTAATTTGAAACTTATAGAAAATAATGAAGCCCTTTTTAGCCTTTATCTAAATGTGGCAAATACAAAACAGGCAGAAGAAATATGCCAAATATGGAAGGATAACACCGAATTTATTTACAAAAATATACTCAATATATTAACTAACAATAGTATGAACTTATTATAATACTAAAATTCCGTTAGGCTCTAGTCCAACCTTAATATTATCAATTATACTATTAGATTCTATATTAAATAAGGTAAGCATATTAGTTGATATATTGGATATAAGTAGTATATTTTCTCTGTCCCGCTCTAATTTATTAGGCATACCAGCTAAATAGGTTTTGCTTATTAGTTTTTTGCTTTTTATATCCATTCTATATAGATAACCATCATTAATATTTGTAATAAATATAATCTCATTACCATTTATTTTTAGCATATTGCTGAAATTTCCTTTAAAATCCTTACTCTCCTTTATCTCATAAGACCTTAGGTCTATTATTGATATATTGCTATAATATATTCCTCCATTATCTATGTTTGATAAAACATAAAGTTGATTTTCCATAAAAAACAATTTTACAGGATTATTCTTTAATCTAATTATCTTATTACCTACTCCTTTTAAATCAATAACGTTTATACTGTATCCATTACTATTTACCACATACATACTATCCTTATCTATTTCGATATGGGAGGGTTTTTCTCCAACTGGTATGTTTTCAAGCAATGTGAATTGATTTTCATCTATTACAGAAATAGAATTGGAATCGCTGTTTGTAATAAAAAGGTGGTTTTTAAAATACTTTATACATGTGGGGAAGCTTCCTACATGTAATATATCTACAATTTCCTTGCTCTCTAGGTTCATTTTAAAAACAGAATTATTATAAGCATTGGTACAATATATATAATTTTTTCCGTTATAGGCTAAATCATAAGGACCAATAAAGCTACTATATGGGCCTAGAGTATTAGGCCTATCCCTTTTCATTATTTTTTTCAAATCTACAGTTTCTATTACCTTTCTATCTTCTATATCAATATAAGTTAATGTATCATCCCCTGTATTAGCTACAATTACCTTTCCCTTTAATTTCAATTTATCACCCCTATCCACTGTATATAAGTTAATCTATGCAATACAGTGGATTTAGGTGATAAATTAAATTTTACCAAATAAAAATTCTCCTCATCAATAAGGGCCCTTCAAGGGATATATTTCTCCTTTTAACTTCTGCAATCCATTGGTTAACCCTAGAAACCTTTTTCTTATACCCATTTAAATCTTTTATCTGATCCAGTATTTTTAATTGATCTATCTCTTCAATAGTCCAATCTAGTAATTGCTCATTGGTCAAACTAGAATGGAAGTATACCTTAATTTTTCCCATAAAAAACCCTCCTATAGAATCTATAAATATGTATATTCTATAGAAGGGTTACATATAACTATTTATTATTGACTAAAATCCTTCTTACATCACCTATTAAATATAGGGAACCTGAAAAAACTATAATATCATCTTTACCTGCTAATTGGAAAGCTTTGTCTATAGCCCTTTCAATATCCTTTTCCACATAGGTATTACCATTATACTTATTGATTATTTTTTCTAAAGCTTCAGCCTCCATTTTTCTAGCCATGTTTACTTCTGTAATAACTACCTTTTCTGCTAAGGGGACCAATGTGGATACAATATGCTCCACATCCTTATCCTTGAGGATTCCAATTCCAAGTATCAGTCTATCATATTTAAATCTATTTAAATTTTTTGCTAATGTCATTGCAGCCTGAAGGTTATGAGCCCCATCTATTATAAAGGTGGGATTCCTTCTTAATACCTCAAGTCTTCCCTTCCACTGAGCCTTTTTAAGTCCTTTTCTTATCTCTTCATCACTTACATTTACTATACCCTTATCCCTTAAGGTCAATATGGTCACCAAGGCCAATGTAGCATTATATATTTGAAATTCCCCTAATAATTTAATCTCCAAATTCTTAAATATGTGGTTATTGTAATTAAAATTAAATACTCCACCATTTTCATCTAGCTTTATAATCTCCACCTTTTCCATAGGGCATTTTACCATAAGGGCAGACTTTTTCCTTGCAACCTCCCTAATAACCCTATAGGCTTCTTCCTTCTGAGGATAGGAGATGACAAGTCCATTTTCCTTTATTATTCCCGCCTTTTCATAGGCAATTTTATCTAAAGTATCTCCCAATACATCAGTATGGTCATAATCTATGGTGGTTATAACAGACGCCAAAGAATCTTTAATAATATTTGTAGAATCAGCCCTTCCACCAAGACCTACCTCTAACACTACATAGTCTAAATTCTCCTCTTTAAAATATACAAAAGCAATTGCAGTTACTATTTCAAAGGTGGTAGGGTGCTCATATCCCTCATCTAACATTATTTCTATCTTTTCCTTAATCCTTTCAGTTATTTCCGCCAGCCTTTCATCGGGTATATCCTTACCATTTATAGATATCCTTTCATTAAACCTTTCTAAATAAGGTGAAGTAAACAAGCCTACCCTATAACCTGCTTCTCTTAATATGGAAGCTATATAGGAGGAAGTAGAGCCTTTTCCATTGGTTCCTGCCACATGGATATATTTCATGTCTAAATGGGGATTGCCCAGAAGTTCTAATAGTTTTCCTATAACATCCAAACCAGGCCTAGATCCAAATTTATTTTTATCATTAATATAGTTTATTGCTTCTATATAATCCATATCATCCCTCATCTCTTTAAATCTTTTATATTAAATCTTTTATAGGGTGGTATATACCACCCTATAATTTATTGATTAGATTTTAGGCTAGCAAGCCTTTCCACTACTTTTTCCATCATATCCTCGTATTTCTTTAGTTTTTCCCTTTCCTTAGCCACTATATGTTCTGGAGCCTTATTTACAAAATCCTTATTGGATAGTTTGCCCCTTGCCCTTTTTAGCTCATCTTCTATTTTCTCCTTTTCTTTTTCCAGTCTCTCTATTTCCTTATCAAAATCTATCAAATCCTTTAATGGAACAAATATCTCACATCTATCCAATACCACTGAAACATTATCTTCTCCTAGATTGTTTTTGTCTTCTTGAATTATTATATTTTCTCCACTGGCTAAGTTGATAAAATATCTCTTGCCATAATCTATTATATCCTTTATCTTTTCATCTTTGGTTACAAATATAATTGTGGCCTTTTTGGATGGCGGAATATTCATTTCCTGTCTTGCATTTCTTATGCCCTTAATGGCATCCATAATAAATGCCATCCTTTTTTCAGCCTCCAAATCCTTATTCTTCTCATCATATACAGGCCATTTACTTACAATCAATGCTTCTTTTCTTTGAGGTAGGTGCTGCCATATTTCCTCTGTAATAAAGGGCATAAAGGGATGGAGTAATTTTAGTATATTTTCCAACACCTTAATCAGAACCTTCTCTGCTGTTTCTTTGCTATCTTTATTATTTCCATATAATCTAGGTTTAACCATTTCAATGTACCAGTCACAATATTCATCCCATATGAAGTCATAAATCTTTTGAGCTGCAAGACCAATTTCATATTTTTCTAGATTTTCTGTAACCTCTTTTATAACGGTATTAATTCTAGATAATATCCATTTATCCTCCTCTTCTAGCAACTCACTATCAATATCTTCCATGGCAACTTCTTCATCCAAATTCATCAATACAAACCTGGTAGCATTCCACAATTTATTGGCAAAATTCCTATTAGCCTCTACCCTTTCCATGGAAAATCTCATATCATTTCCTGGAGTATTGCCTGTAACCAAAGTAAACCTTAAAGCATCAGCCCCGTATTCGTTAATTACATACAAAGGATCGATGCCGTTTCCTAAGGATTTACTCATCTTTCTGCCTAAAGCATCCCTTACCAAGCCTGTTAACAGCACATCTTTAAAAGGTACCTTTCCTGTTTGTTCTAAACTTGAGAATACCATTCTAACTACCCAGAAAAATATAATATCGTAGCCGGTAATTAAAACATCTGTTGGGAAGAAATACTGTAAATCCTCTGTATTTTCTGGCCATCCTAATGTGGAGAAGGGCCATAAAGCCGATGAAAACCATGTGTCTAAAGTATCTGGATCCTGATATATATTTTCACTATCACATTTAGTACATTTTTCAGGCGCCTCTCTAGATACCATAGTTTCTCCACAATCTTCACAATAGTATACAGGCAATCTATGGCCCCACCACAATTGCCTTGAAATACACCAGTCTTTAATGCCTTCCAACCAATGGGTATAAATTTTACCAAATCTATCAGGTATAAAGTTTAACTCCCCATTATAATAGGCTTGTAATGCTGGCTTAGCCAAAGGCTCCATCTTAACAAACCACTGTTTGGATATTAATGGTTCTACAACCGTCTTACACCTTTCACAATGACCAACACTATTATCGTGATCCTTTACTTCCACCAAATATCCTTCTTCTTCTAAATCTTCAACAATCCTTTTTCTTGCCTCATACCTATCCAATCCATTATATTTGCCGCCATTTTCATTTATAGTTCCATCCTCATTCATTATTATGCACTGACCTAGATTATGCCTTTCTCCAACCTCAAAATCATTTGGATCATGGGATGGAGTTATCTTTACTGCCCCGGTTCCAAATTCCATATCCACATAGTCATCAGCAATTATAGGTATTTCCCTATTTACTAGTGGTAGTATGGCAGTCTTGCCAATAAGATCCTTATACCTTTCATCTTCGGGATTTACAGCCACAGCCAAATCCCCTAACATGGTTTCTGGCCTTGTAGTAGCTATGGTTATAAATCTATCTTCACCCTTTATAGGGTATCTTATATGCCATATATTTCCCAGAGTATCCTTATGCTCTACCTCTGCATCAGATATGGCGGTTTTACAACTTGGACACCAATTGATAATCCTATCTCCCCTATATATTAGGCCCTTTTCGTATAGCCTAATGAATACTTCCTCTACAGCCCTACTCAATCCTTCATCAAGGGTAAATCTTTTCCTGCTCCAATCACAGGACACACCTAATTTTTCAAGCTGATTATATATAGTGCCCCCATATTTCCTGGTCCAATCCCAAGCCTCCTCAATAAAAGCTTCTCTACCTAATTCCTCTTTGGTTTTACCCTCAGCACTGATTTTTTCCACTACCTTTGCTTCAGTAGAAATACTAGCATGGTCAGTTCCAGGTAACCATAATGTCTCGTATCCTTCCATCCTCATCCATCTAATTAAAACATCCTGGATGGTATTGTTTAATGCATGCCCCATATGAAGATTGCCTGTAACATTAGGAGGAGGCATCATAATAGTAAAGGGCTTTTTATTCCTATCTACCTTAGCTTTAAAATACTCATTATCCTTCCAAAACTTATACAATCTATCTTCAAAATCCTTAGGATTATAGGTTTTTGGTAAATTCTCTACCATGTTTATTCCTCCTTCTATTAAGTCCTATTATATTAAAAAACCCTTCATCCAAAAATATAAGGACGAAGGGCTTATTCGCGGTACCACCTTATTTCTATAGATAAACTATAGCTCTCTAGATTGATAACGGATATCACCGTTTAAGCCTACTTTACTTTCGGCTTAAATACTCAGAAGCTACCTTCAGTAATCATTGCCCAAAAAGTCTCTCAGCCTAAGGACTTTCTCTCTGTATAGGATGATTACCTACTCCTCTTCCTCATAGTATTGTATAAAATTGTTAGTAAATATTATATATATAAGGTCATTATTTGTCAATATCAGTCTTTGATATTAAGGTATGTAACAAATAGCATTAATGCATAAGATTAAATTTAAATCAATATTCAAATATAATGCTGATTATTATCTATGGATATATAAATTAATAGATAATTTAAGAATGCCAATAAATTTAATACAACAGTAGCTGTAACTAATATCTTAGTTAAATTAGGAAAAGGTAATTCAAATATTATAGATAGGATTGCAGCGTAAAAAGAAGCTGTGGATATCTTGCCAAATTTGTTGGAAGGAAGGACTTTATTCCCTTTAAATAAATAAAGGGCAAATCCTCCTAATATCATCAACACCTCTTTAATTCCCATGATTAGCAAAACCCAAAAAGGTATCAATCCTGCAGTTGTAAAACTGATAAGAACGGCAAAGGTCATCAATTTATCTGCCAGAGGATCTAAAGCTGCACCTACCTTAGTTTTTAAATCAAATTTTCTAGCTATGTACCCATCTAAAAGATCAGATATTCCAGCTATAATAAACACAATTCCCGCATAAAACAATCGATCCTCTTTAATAGTGTAGAAACAGTACAAGTATACCGGTACTAATACTATTCTAAGCATAGTCAGCATATTAGGTATGTTCATGTTTCAACCCCATTTCAAAAAAATTTGTTATATTAATCACCAAATATTTTCATTAGAATATTATAGCTATATGACCACCCATTATTCTTATAATATTATAGGAGGGATAAGATGTCAAAGGTTTTTAAAGTATTTTCATTGCTATTAGTATTCACCCTAATCCTGGCTATTGGCTTAACTGGCTGTAAAAAGGAAGGCCTCCAAAAAGTGAGATTAGTTGAAGTAACCCATTCCCTATTTTATACTCCCCAATATGTAGCTTTAACTCAAGGCTTCTTTGAAGAAGAAGGGCTAGATGTGGAAATTAGCGATGGTAAAGGGGCAGATAAGGTTATGACGGCTCTTTTAAGCGGAGAAGCAGATATAGGATTTATGGGAATGGAAGCATCAGTATATGTGTATAATCAAGGCAGGGAAGATTATGCTATCAACTTTGCCCAATTAACTCAAAGGGATGGCTCCTTCCTAGTTGCAAGGGAGCCAGATCCAGATTTTACATTTGATAAGCTCAGAGGAAAAGAAGTATTAGCAGGTAGAAAAGGCGGAATGCCCTACATGGTTTTAGAGTATGTAGTTAAAAAACATGGTCTTACCCCAGGAGAAGATGTAATATTAAGGACAGATGTGCAATTCGACGTTTTAGCTGGAGCTTTTATTGCTGGCGAAGGAGATTATGTTGCCCTATTTGAACCGGTGGCCGCCACCCTAGAAAAAGAAGGTAAAGGTTATGTAGTTGCATCTATTGGTAAAGAGGGAGGCTATATACCTTATACATGCTACTCTACAACAAAAAGCATAATGGAAAAGAATCCAGAAATGATTCAAAAGTTTACAAATGCTATATATAAGGGAATGCTTTGGGTACAAAATCATTCTTCAGAGGAAATTGCAAAA
The DNA here is from genome assembly GCA_012728725.1 of Tissierellia bacterium. Classification (GTDB taxonomy): domain Bacteria; phylum Bacillota; class Clostridia; order Tissierellales; family Tepidimicrobiaceae; genus JAAYEM01. Next base: position 45,315 of record JAAYEM010000049.1, read on the forward strand.
GCAGTTAAGCCTCAGTTCCCAGATGTAGATGATGATGTACTAATAAAATTAATAGATCGCTATAGGGAACAGGACAGTTGGAAACCTGACCTTATCATCTCTGAAGAAGGTGTAGAGCATCTAATGGATATAATGCAAATGGCAGGAGAAATAGAGGAGAGGGTTCCCTACCAAGACATAATAACTACTAAATTTGCAGAAGAGGCCATGAAAAATATAAAATCTCTTCCATAATGCAAATTTTTGAGTCAAAGGTTCTACCTTTGACTCATAGTTTTTATGATCTAATTCCTACAAGCGAGGTGTAAAAAAAGTTACAAAATAGTTACATTTTCCTCTTTAATTATTTTCTATTATGGTATATACTAATAGACAAGCTTTAAATTTTAATTGGGAGGTTTTTTTATGATCGGGACTAAGTATCTGAAGAAGACTGTCGTAGCATTTTCAATAGCAGGGATGGTAGCTATAAACCCAATATTAGTACAAGCTGACCTAGGAGATCAAATATTAAAAGAAGG
>JAAYEM010000050.1 GCA_012728725.1 Tissierellia bacterium
AGGCAGTACTATTGGCCAACCATGGTTTATTGGCAGGGGCGGACACTTTAGCCAATGCCTTTAATATAACGGAGGAAATAGAATACTGTGCAGAGCTATACTATAGGGCCAAATCCATTGGTGAGCCGGTAATCCTTCCTGAAGAGGAAATGGTATTGATGATGGAAAAATTTAAGACCTATGGTCAAGTAAAAAAGGAGGTATAGGATGAAGGATATTAAAACCATTGAATTTAAAGAGGACACCTTATATTTGATCGATCAGAGGAAATTACCTGCAACTTGTGAATATTTTCAATGTAAAAACTATAGGGATGTAGATTTCGCCATAGCTGATATGGTGGTAAGGGGAGCGCCTGCCATTGGGGCTGCTGCAGCCTATGGTGTGGTTTTGGCGGCTAAGGAATTTTTGAAGGAGGATAGGGAGCAATTCTTCAAAAAATTAGATGAAGCTCTCCAGGTATTAAATGAATCCAGACCTACTGCAGTAAACCTAATGTGGGCTATAAATAGGATGAGGAAGGTTATTGATAAAAATAAGGACCTTCCTTTGGAAGCTATTTATGAAAAGATTAAAGAAGAAGCGGATACCATCTATAAGGAGGATGTTGAAACCAATAAAAGGATTGCCCAATATGGAAATGAGCTTATAAAAGATGGGGATAGGATATTAACCCATTGTAATACAGGGGCCCTGGCAACGGTTCAATACGGTACAGCCCTAGGGGTAATTAGGGAAGCCCACTATAGCGGGAAAAATATATTTGTATATGCTGATGAAACAAGGCCTAGGCTGCAAGGTGCCAAATTAACTGCTTGGGAATTGATGCAGGAGGGAATTCCCTTTAAACTAATCTCCGACAGTGCTGCTGCAACCCTGATTAGGGATGGGAAGGTGGACCTTATAATAGTGGGGGCAGACAGGATTGCTTCAAATGGAGATACAGCCAACAAGATTGGAACCTTCATGTTGTCAGTGGTAGCCAAGGCATATAATGTGCCCTTTTACATAGCAGCCCCCACATCCACCATAGATTATGATATAAAAAGCGGTGAGGAAATAGTAATAGAGGAGAGAAGCAGTGAAGAGATTACCCATATAAATGGGATAAGGATTGCGCCAGAGGGTGTTGAGGTATACAATCCAGCCTTTGATGTAACCCCCTATGAAAATATAACAGGGTTAATAACTGAAAAGGGGGTATTTCCACCAAACAAACTGCCATTACCATAATAACTTCCCTTTTCCGGTGCCAGGCACCGAAAAAGGGAAGTTATTGAATATAAATTAGAAAGGAGAGGTAGTATGAAGGCCATTATAGGAGGAACTGGGGTATATGAGGCGGGGAATAGTATTAAAAGGACTGTTGATACTGAATATGGCAGTGTAGAAGTAGATATATTGGAGCTGGCTGGGGAGGAGATAGTATTTTTAGCCCGCCATGGAAAGGACCATTCCCTGCCCCCCCATTTGATAAATTATAGGGCCAATATGATGGCTTTAAAAAATTTGGGAGTAAAATACATATATGCAACGGCGGCAGTAGGCTCCTGTAACGAAAATTTTGAACCAGGAGATGTGGTTGTAATAAAGGATTTTTTAGACTTTACCAAATCGAGGCCCATGACCTTCTTTGAAGGAGGGGACCAGCCTGTAAGGCATGTGGACATGAGTGAGCCCTACTGTAGCAATCTAAGGGAAAAATTTTATAATAAGGCCAAGGAAGAGGGGCTTATCATAAAGGGAGATGCGGTATATGTTTGCACTGAAGGGCCCAGATTTGAAACCGCCTCTGAAATAAATATGTTTAAGCAAATAGGTGGAGATGTGGTAGGGATGACCAATGTACCGGAGGTGGTGCTGGCTAAAGAATTGGGCATCTGCTATGCAGCCCTTGGGATAATAACCAATTGGTGTACTGGAATGAAAGGGGCTATAAGCCTCCATGATATAGAAGGGGCTGTAGCCAAGAATAGGGAAAGGTTAACGGATATATTTATAAAGATATTCCAAGAAGGACTAGACCAAAACAACTGCACTTGTAAGGATTCAATTATAGAGTTGTAATATCTATATTTTTCAGAGGAGGAATAGAATGGATAAAAAGTATAATTTCGATACATTAGCCATCCATGGGGGTTCAAGGGACAAGAATCCCTGTAATGCCTTAAATCCACCTATATTTCAAACTTCCACCTTTGTTTTTAACGATATTGAACATGCCAACAAGATAATGAGTTTCGAATCTGATGATTATGTATATACCAGGGGGAACAATCCCACCTTGAGATTGTTTGAAAACAGGATGGCAGAATTGGAACACGGCCAGGGGGCAGTTGCCTTTTCCTCGGGAATGGCAGCCATAAGCTCAGTTTTGTTCTCCCTGTTAAAGCCAAAGGATAATATAATAGTCCATAAGACCCTGTATGGTTCCACCTACAGTGTAGTTACCCAGCTATTGACTAAGTATGATATTAACTACAAGATAGTAGACCTTACCAACTTAGATGACTTGATTAATTCCATTGACCATTCTACCAAGCTAATATACTTTGAAACCCCCTCAAATCCCGATTTGTCTATTATAGATATAAAAAGGGTATCCCAGATAGGCAAGGAGAAAGGCATCAAGGTAGTGGTTGACAATACCTTTGCCTCCCCCTATTTCCAAAACCCCCTATTATTAGGGGCAGATGTGGTAGTGCATAGTGCCACCAAGTATTTATCTGGCCATGGAGATGTTATAGGAGGGGTGGCAGTGGCTAAGGATGTAGATTATATCCATTATCTAAAGTTTGGCTATATGTGCGAATTTGGTGGGGTAATGAGCCCCTTTAATGGGTGGCTCTTATTAAGGGGACTTAAAACATTAGGGTTGAGGATGAGGCAGCATGAGAAAAATGCCATGGAAGTTGCCAAGTTTTTGGCCAATCATCTTAAAATAGAGTCGGTAATGTATCCAGGGCTAACTGATTTCAAAGGTCATGATATTGCCAAGGAGCAGATGAGGGGTTTTGGTGCCATGATAAGCTTTGAGGTAAAGGGTGGCCTTGATTCTGCCATAAAATTTGTAGAAGGGTTGAAACTATGTCAACTGGCAGTCAGCCTAGGGGATTGCGAAACCCTAGTACAGCTACCTGCAGCAATCACCCATAAGGGATATCCTAGGGAGAAATTAGAAGAGTTTGGATTGACGGAAAGCATGGTAAGGATGTCGGTAGGTTTAGAAGACTATAGGGATATAATAGATGACTTGGAGAGGTCCTTGGATATTATATAAAAAGTGGGGACCCAAATTTGTCCCCACTACTATTTTATTTATTTCTCATAATGGTCTTTATTGCCCATATATATTGGTTTACTAGGTTTTGATCTATATAGTCGTCATTTTGCTCCATCATAACAAGTTGGTCTTGTAAATATTTGATAACTTTATCCTTTGGGTAATTGTTGATATATAGGAGGGTGCCTTTTTCAAGGACCATAGGGCCCCATAATTCATCGCCATATTCAAGTAATACTTTCTCATACTTGTTAAAATAATCTAATGCCCTACCATATTCTCCAACTTCTGCTAAGACACTGGCTGCATAAAGATAGAATCTTTCAATATCCAAGGAAGCAACTCTCTGTCCCTCATAAGTGCTAGGATCATATAAGTCTTCTATCTTATGCACATATTCTATTATTTTTTGTCCATTTCCTTCAAGTCTATAATGGTATATTAACTCATTATAGATAAAGAGCAAATCGTCTCTACCATTTTTATCCATGTCATAGTATTGTTCAGCTTTTATTAGATAGTCTAATGAGTTTTCCCAGTCCTTTTGAGATAGCTCATAGTACAACCCAGCCTTATTCCAATAATTATCCCTTTCCAATTCCCTTAATATTTCCAATCTTTTCTCACCATAATAGTCTACACAATAGGGGATCTCCTCTTTCATCTTCATGATTTCTTCTAATAGTTCATTTCTCAATTTTTCAGCTTCTTCACCTTCATAGTACCCCTCGATTTGATCAAGGGCTGGATAATATTGCCAGTCTATTTCATTGCATTTAATAGCCCCTACATATTTTTTATCATTCTCAGTAGGTGGATTTTCATAAAGCTCATCATTTAGAAATTTTGGCATATAATCTGAATCTGCGGTAGAGTTAATTACTACGGTGTAATTAGCGGAGTTATTGAAAAAGTCCATATTATATGCAATTTCCCTTAATATCTTTTCCATAAGGATTGCTGCCTGGGCCCTTGTTTAATTATCCTTTGGTTTAAAAGTGCCATCTGAAAAGCCGTTTATAATATCATTATCTACCAGGTACATGATCTCTTCTTTAAATTTATAATTGGAAGGGATATCTTTGAAGTCAATATTTTTGCTCCTAACTGGTGGAGCCAAAAAAGCTACTGTAACTACAGCTGCCTCTTCCCTTGTAATAGCTTGGTTGGGGTAAAACTTATCCCCAGGGAAAACTTTTTCAAACAGGCCCGGCTTTTTCCTATCTGCGTAATTTTTCACCCACATTACAGCATCCCTTGCCCAATGATTTTTTAAATCGGTATAATTAGTTTCATAGTCCTTCTTTTCCAAATCCTTCAAAGCTTCTATTCTTTCATTAAAACCATAGGAAAGATAATTGAAATAGCCTGAAATTTCATCCTGGACTTCTTCTAAAGTAACACTTTCATCTAATACACAGGCTGTTTTAAATAGAACCGTCATATATTCAGCCCTGGTGATAGGATTGTTTGGTTTAAAAGTGTTGCCAGGATATCCAGACAATATTTCCATATGGACAAGGGGATAAATATGGTATTCTGCCCAATGGCCCTCTATATCCTTTAGGCCGTCGGAGGCTGCCTCTACTCTATAGGGAGTAAAGCTAAGACTAGTGAATAGTAAAGTTACTACTAGTAAGAATACAAGCTTTTTCATATGTACTCATCTCCTTTGCAAAAAATAAAAAATAGAACACACTAATATTCGACATATTAAGGATAAATCCTCTTTCAAAATATAAAAATTTTAAATATTTCAATTGCTGTATTTTTATTGATAACGATTAGTAAATAAAATAGTTAAATTATTGACAATTTTATACGGTATGCTAAAATTTATGATGCTGTTAAAAAATTGTCGAACTATATCGAAGGGGGTAATATTATGCCATATGGAAATATGGAAAAGGTCGATAGGATTCTAGAATCATATGGAGATGACCAATCCCACATTATTACCATACTCCAAAAGATACAGAGTGAATATAGGTATTTACCTATGGATGTTTTAGAATATGTGTCTGACAAAATGGAAATCAGCCCTGCCAAATTATTTGGTATTGCAACCTTTTATGAAAACTTTTCTCTAGATCCAAAGGGAAAATATATAATTAAGATTTGTGATGGAACTGCTTGCCATGTAAAAAAATCTATCCCTGTATTAGAAGCTTTAAGGAAGGAACTATCCCTTACAGAAAACAAACATACCACCGATGATCTATTGTTTACCATAGAGACGGTATCCTGTTTAGGGGCCTGTGGTCTAGCACCAGTAATAACTATAAATGATAAGGTATATGGAAAGATTTCTCCAGAAATGGCGGTTGAGATAATTAGAAAACTCAAGGAGGAAGAGACAAATGCTAATTCATAATATTTCAGAGCTAAAGGAGAAGAAAGAGCTATACAAGGCTTCCCTTGATAAACAATACAAAAAGGTCATAGTATGTGGCGGTACCGGATGTGTAGCTGGCGGTTCTTTGAATGTATATGAGGAACTGAAAAGACTGGTGGAGGAGAAAGGTATACTAGCAGAAGTGGATTTGGAAAAAGAGGACCAAGGTATTGGAATGAAAAAAAGTGGCTGCCACGGATTTTGTGAAAGGGGTCCCTTGGTAAGGATAGAGCCTGAAGGATACCTATATTTAAAGGTTAAGGTTGAGGACTGTGAAGAAATTGTGGAAGAAACCCTTGTAAATAATAAGCCCATAGAAAGGCTTATGTACAAGGATGGGGACAAGGTATACCAAACTCAAGAGTCCATCCCCTTCTATAAGAGGCAAAACAGGATAGTCCTTGAACACTGTGGACATATAGATGCAGAGTCCATCCAGGAATATATAGCCCATGACGGCTATATGGCTTTAGCCAAGGTATTAGAGGAGATGACTCCTGAGGAAGTGTGTGAAGAAGTTATAAAATCTAATCTTAGAGGAAGGGGCGGAGGAGGATATCCTGCAGGTAAAAAGTGGTCACAAGTTCTATCCTTCCCTTCAGATATGAAATATGTAGTCTGCAATGGGGACGAAGGAGACCCTGGAGCCTTTATGGATAGGAGTATAATGGAAGGAGATCCCCATAGTGTAATAGAAGGTATGACTATAGCTGCCTATGCTACAGGAGCATCGGAAGGTTACATATATGTAAGAGCTGAATACCCCTTGGCAGTAAAAAGGTTAACAAAGGCTATAGAAGAGGCTAGAGCTGTTGGATTACTAGGTAAAAACATATTGGGAACAGACCTATCCTTTGATATCCATATTAGCCAGGGAGCTGGAGCCTTTGTGTGCGGTGAAGGAAGTGCCCTTATGGCCTCAATAGAAGGGGAAAGGGGTATGCCTAGGGTAAAGACTAAAAGAACGGTGGAAGAAGGCCTTTGGAGAAAACCCACTGTTATAAACAATGTGGAGACCTTGCCAATGTAAGACACATTATTATGAAGGGGGCAGACTGGTACAGATCCCATGGTACGGAAAATAGCCCCGGTACTAAGGCCTTTGCCCTAAGTGGAAATGTTAAGAATACAGGGCTTATAGAAGTTCCCATGGGTACTACCTTAAGGGAGATAATATTCGATATAGGTGGAGGAATACCTGGAGGTAAGAAGTTTAAAGCTGTCCAAATAGGTGGACCTTCTGGCGGGTGCTTAGCAGAGGAACACTTGGACATGCCCCTTGATTTCGATTCCTTAACTGATGCAGGAGCCATGATAGGTTCCGGTGGAATGGTTGTAATGGATGAAGATACCTGCATGGTTTCAGTAGCCAGATTCTTCATGAACTTTACCCAAAATGAATCCTGTGGAAAATGTATACCCTGCAGAGAGGGAACCAAGAGGATGTTACAGATACTGGATAAGATAATAGAAGGCAAGGGAGAAATGGAGGATCTGTATCTATTAGAAGAATTAGCAGATACCATAACCCATACAGCCCTCTGCGGTTTAGGAAAAACAGCAGGTAATCCAGTGGTATCTTCTTTAAAATACTTTAGGGATGAGTATATTGCCCATATAGTGGATAAAAGGTGTCCTACTAAGACCTGTACTAAACTTGTAACCATTGAGATAGATCCAGATCTATGTAAAGGTTGCAGCAAATGTAGTAGGCTATGTCCTGTTGGTGCAATTAGCGGCAAGATCAAGGAAGCCTTTAAGATAGATAAAGATAAATGTATTAAATGTGGTGCTTGTATGGAAGCTTGTGCATTTGGAGCTATAAGGGAGGTGTAGTAGTGATGGGTACTATGATTATAGATGGTAGAAAGGTAGAATTTAATGGGGAAAAGAATGTACTGGAAGTAGTGAGAAAGGCAGGCATAGAATTACCTACTTTTTGTTACCATTCTGAATTAAGCCTATACGGTGCTTGCAGAATGTGTATAGTGGAAGATAAAAATGGCAAGATATTTACTTCCTGTTCTACCCTGCCTAAGGATGGGATGGAGATTTATACCCAGACTCCTAGGTTGCAGAGATATAGGAAAAACATACTGGAATTGCTGTTATCTAATCATGATAGGGATTGTACCGCCTGTGAAAGGACTGGAGCCTGTGAATTAGAAAGGTTGGCCACTAGATTTAGTATTAGGGATATTAGATTTGGAGAGCTAGACCGTAAGCATCCTATTGATGATAGCAGTTTAGCAATAGTAAGAAACCCCAATAAATGTATTTTGTGCGGCGACTGTGTAAGAATGTGTGAGGAGATTCAAGGGGTTGGAGCCCTAAGTTTTGCCTATAGGGGTTCCCATATGAAGGTAGCACCAGCCTTTGATAAGGCCATTGGAGAGACCAATTGTATAGATTGTGGCCAATGTAGGGTTATCTGTCCTACAGGGGCAATAGCAATCAAAAATGAAACGGATAAATTCTGGAATCTAGTCCATGATAAGAGTAAGAGGATAATAGCTCAGGTGGCCCCTGCAGTAAGGGTAGCCTTGGGAGAGGAATTTGGCCTAGAGCCAGGAGACATAACTGTAGGTAAGATAGTGGCAGCCTTGAAGATGCTGGGAGTAGATGAGGTATATGATACTGCCTTTGCTGCTGATATGACAGTGATTGCAGAGGGAGAAGAATTTGTAGAAAGGCTTACTACAGGAGAAAATCTACCCCTATTTACTTCCTGCTGTCCAGGCTGGGTAAAATTTGCAGAAACCCGTTTCCCTGAGATATTAGACAATATATCCAGCTGCAAATCACCTCAGCAAATGTTTGGCTCAGTGATCAAGGAGTATTATAAGGATGATGAGAAGGAGACGGTGGTAATATCCATAATGCCCTGTACTGCTAAAAAGGCAGAGGCTGCAAGAAAGGAATTCCAAAAAGATGGAGTTAGGGATGTAGACTTGGTAATTACAACCCAAGAGTTGGCCATACTAATTAAGGAAGCAGGCATTATATTTGAAAAATTGGAAGATGAATCCTTTGACATGCCCTTTGGATTGGCCAGCGGTTCTGGTGTGATATTTGGCTCTACTGGTGGGGTAGCGGAAGCGGTGGTTACTAGATTATTAAAGGATAAGCCTAACCACATATGTAAGGAAGTATTGTTTAAAAATGTTAGGGGAATGGATAATATAAAAGAAGCAGTATTCAATATAGATGGCAAGGAAATTAAGCTGGCAGTAGTACATGGTTTAAAAAATGCAGAAAAATTGATAAATAAGATTAAGGCTGGGGATAAGGAATACCATATAATAGAGGTAATGGCTTGTCCAGGTGGATGTGTTGCAGGAGGAGGGCAGCCTGCATCTATGCCTATAGACAATGAAGTTAGGAAGAAAAGAGCTCAAGGCCTTTACAGGATTGACAGGGCTTCCTATATAAAGAGTTCGGAACAAAACCCATTAATAGTATCCCTATTTGAAGATATGCTTAAGGATAGGCATGATCTATTACATGTTAACAGGGAGAAGGAGACTGGTTACTAGTAGATTTAAATTAAGCAAAAGGTAAAAAAATCTTGACTTTTCTAGTTTCTATTGATACTATGAATGTAGAAAATTGAATAATTTGCTCATATATTTCTCATAATATGGTTGAGAAGTTTCTACAAAATGACCGTAAATCATTTTACTATGAGCGAAAGTGTACCTAGGGTTCCGAAGGTTTATCCTTGTCTGGACCAAGCGGTACAGATATTGTTATGTGTATTTACAATATTACACCGAAGGGATAAAAGCCCAGTCGGGTAGGTTTCGCTTAATGCCTACCCAATTGGGCTTATTTATTTTTAAAGGAGGGTTTATATGAAAGTTAGAAGGGTATTCGTAGAGAAAAGGGAAGAATTTAATGTGGAGGCGGAGAATCTATACAGGGATTTTGTAGATTATCTGGGAGTCAAATCTTTAAAGAGGGTTCGGCTGGTAAATCTTTATGACATTTTTAATGCAGACCAAGAGGAGTACGGTTTTATAGTTAATAATATACTGTCAGATGTAAATTTAGACCATATTTACGAAAAAACCCTTCCTTTAAATGAAGATGAAAAATATTTTAGAGTAGAACTAGTTCCAGGCCAATATAATCAAAGGGAAGATTCTGCAGAGCAATCTGTCAAGATCTTGTTAGGGAAAAATCATATAGACATTAAGCATTCCAAGGTTATAGTACTTGAAGGAGTAAGTGAGGAAGAATTAAATCTAATCAAGGATTACTATATAAATCCAATAGAGATCAGGGAAGTGGATATGGATTTTATCAATTACGGAAGGCATGAGGAAGCCCATGAAAAAATAGAAGTAATAGATGGTTTCATACAGATGAATGAAGAAGAGATGGCTCTTATGAAGGAAGAGTATGGAATAGGTTTGGATATGGAGGATTTATTATTCTGTCAAAAATACTTCAGGGATGAGGAAAAGAGAGATCCTACCATTACCGAATTGAAGCTGATAGATACCTATTGGTCCGACCACTGTAGGCATACTACCTTCATGACTGAGATTACAGATGTGGAATTTGAAGAAAGCAAATATAGGCCGGTGATAGAAGCAGCCTTTAAGGAGTATTTAAAATCAAGAAATTACGTATATGAGGATGGGGAAAGGCCAATCTCATTAATGGATTTGGCCACTATAAACATGAAGGAGATAAGGAAAAAGGGCTTATTGGAGGATTTGGAAGAATCGGAAGAGGTAAATGCGGCCAGCATAGAAATAGACGTGGATGTAGATGGGAAAGAGGAAAAATGGCTTCTAATGTTTAAGAATGAGACCCACAACCATCCTACGGAAATAGAGCCCTTTGGTGGTGCATCTACCTGCTTAGGAGGTTGTATAAGGGATCCACTATCTGGAAGGTCCTATGTATATCAGGCCATGAGGATTACAGGAGCAGGAGATCCAAGACAGAGTTTTGAGGATACATTAGCTGGCAAGTTACCTCAAAGGAAGATTACCCGTACTGCCATGGAAGGCTATAGTTCCTATGGAAACCAGATAGGGGTTCCTGCAGGATATATAAAAGAGATATACCATGATGGATATATAGCTAAGAGGATGGAAGTTGGAGCCTTGGTGGCTGCAGCTCCCAGGGAAAATGTAATAAGAAAGTCTCCTGAACCTGGAGATATAATACTATTGGTTGGTGGAAGAACGGGTAGGGATGGATTAGGAGGAGCCGTTGGATCTTCCCAAAAGCATACTAAAGAGTCTCTAGAAACTGGTGGAGCAGAAGTGCAAAAAGGAAATCCACCCCTTGAAAGAAAGATAGTCCGCCTATTTAGAAATGAAAATGTGAGCAGGATGATAAAAAAATGTAACGATTTTGGTGCAGGTGGAGTTTCAGTAGCCATAGGGGAATTGGCTCCAGGACTATTTATAGATCTGGATAAGGTACCTCTCAAATATCCAGGCTTAGATGGTACGGAGATTGCCCTATCCGAATCCCAGGAGAGGATGGCAGTAGTCATAGACAAGGAGAATTTTGAGGCCTTTAAGGAATATGCAGAAGAGGAAGATGTGGAAGTAACCCATGTAGCAACAGTTACCCATAATAATAGGCTGGTTATGAATTGGAAGGGCAATAATATTGTTGATATATCAAGAAGATTTCTGGATACCAATGGCATAAGGAAAAAATCCCAAGTATTAGTAGAAGGCCCTAAGGAAGAAAACTATATTCATACCAAACCCTCCTATATAAAAGGCAAGGATATAAAAGAGGATTGGATAAATAATTTACTCAATCTTAACCATGCCAGCCAAAAAGGCCTTATAGAGAAATTTGACCATACTGTAGGCGGGGGCACAGTCCTAATGCCTTTAGGTGGCAAATATGGGTTGACTCCCTCAGAGGGCATGGCAGCAAAAATTCCAGTATTAAAAGGGGACACCAATACTTGCTCCTTGATGAGCTATGGATTTGATCCAAATCTTTCAAAATGGAGCCCCTTCCATGGAGGCTTGTATGCAGTTATAGAGTCTTTAGCTAAAATAACCGCCATGGGAGGAGATTATAGAAAGGTAAGGCTTACATTCCAGGAGTATTTTGAAAGGTTGGGCCAGGATAGGAGAAAATGGGGCAAACCCTTTGCTGCATTATTGGGAGCCTATATGGTAGAAAAGAATTTAGATATTCCAAGTATTGGTGGAAAGGACAGTATGTCTGGTACCTTTGAGGATATAGATGTACCTCCTACCCTTATTAGTTTTGCGGTAACCTATGATAAGGTTGAAAACATAATCTCTCCAGAATTTAAGGGAGTTGGAAATAGGGTAGTCTTGATACCCCTAGATATAGATGATGTGGGAATGGTAGATTTTGAAGAGTTGAGTAAAAACTATACCAGGATAAAGGAACTGATAGATAATAAGAAGGTACTATCCGCCTCCAGCATTAAATCTGGTGGTATGGCAAGAAGCATATCTGAAATGGCCTTTGGAAATAAAATTGGATTTAAATTTGATTCCAGCATAGATATAGATCAATTGTTCCTACCCCTATATGGCTCCATAATCCTTGAAATAGATGGAGAGCCAGAGGAAGTATTGAAGGGATTAGACTATAAGCTACTAGGTAGTACAATAAAAGAAGAATATATAGAAATATTGGGTGAAAAAATAGATTTAGACCTATTAATAGAAGAGTGGACTAAACCATTAAAAGAAGTATTTCCCATTGCTGAGGCCTCTTTAGAGCCTCCTAAGGAGATTAAATACACTAAGGGAAGCATTAAGAAATCCAGTATGAATATAGCAAGGCCACGGGTCTTTATCCCAATATTTACAGGAAGTCATGGAGAATACGATATGGGAAGAGCCTTTGAAAGGGCAGGGGCTATAGTAGATTATATGGTATTTAGAACTTTAAAGGATAAGGATATAGAAGCTTCCTATAGGGAAATGGCAGAAAGGATAAATAAGTCCCAAATTGTAGGAATACCCGATGGGGCTGTACTAGGGGATGAACCTGATGGCGGTGGAAAGCTAATAGCCAATATATTGAAAAACCCATATATAGAGGAAGCTATAATGGAATTACTAAATAAAGATGGATTGATTTTGGGAATAGGAAGTGGATTCCAAGGCCTTATAAAATCCGGCCTTCTTCCCTATGGAGAGATAAGGGAGCTGGATGAAAATTCATTAAATATTACCTATAATAAGAATGGATATCACATTTCCACCATAGTAAAGACTAAGCTAGTATCCAATCTATCTCCTTGGTTTGCCAATGCAAAGGTGGGAGATGTTTATCATCTACCCCTATCAAGGAAGGAAGGTAGAATAGTTGGAAATAAGGAAACGGTAGAAAGGTTAATTGAAAAGGGCCAAATAGCAAGCCAATATGTAGACAGGAATCTAACAGGTTCAATCTATGGAATAGAAGCTATAACAAACCCTGACGGAAGGATACTGGGAAGGAGCACCAACCCAGATAGGCTAGGTCAGGGAATATATAGGAATGTGGAAATGGGTAAAGATGAAGGCTTGTTTGAAGCAGGAGTTAACTATTTTAGATAATAGGCGTTGCCTATTATCTAAAATAGAATTTTGAATTGTAAATTGTGAGTTGTCACAGTGACCCCTGGGGTTATAAATCAAAAATTGTCAATCTGAGAGCAACTAAGAATTTATGGTTATAATTGTCTGGACAGAGAGAGGGATCCGTGTTAATTATCAATTGAAAAAGGGAGGTAATAAAATGAAGGTTGGAGTAGTCATGGGAAGTATTTCTGACAAGGAAGTTGTTGATAAATCAGTTAAAATGTTAGAAAAGTTTGGTGTGGAAGCGGAAGTTAGGGTAATTTCAGCCCATAGGACTCCTTTCCAGGCTGCAGAATATGCAAAAACTGCCGAGGAAAGGGGTATAGAGGTAATTATTGCTGCTGCAGGGAAGGCAGCCCATTTAGCTGGTGTAATAGCTGGCATTACCCCTCTTCCAGTAATAGGTTTACCTATTAAATCCTCTACCATGGATGGACTGGATTCACTATTATCAATAGTTCAGATGCCAAAGGGAGTACCTGTGGCCACAGTGGCTATAAATGGAGCAGAAAATGCAGGACTTTTGGCTGTTCAAATACTATCAGTAAAATATCCAGAGTTGAGGGAGAAATTTAAAGAATACAAGCTGGAAATGGAAAAGGAAGTAGAGGAAATGGATAGTAAGGTAAGGGAGTAGTTTTAAAACCCGTAAACCGGAAGGGTGATAGGATTGTGTGGAGTTTTTGGTATATATACAAAGGATAATAGGGATATATCCAAAATAATATATTATGGATTATATGCCCTACAGCATAGGGGGCAGGAAAGTGCAGGAATTGCAGTCAACAACTATGGATATATAGACCACTATAAGGGACTAGGACTAGCCTATGAGGTTATAGATAAGGAAATATTAAATAGGTTAAGGGGTAATATAGGTATTGGCCATGTTAGACAGGGTACTGGTGATGAGCTTTCCACTGTTAATGCTGAACCCTTGGTAGTGGGCTATAAAAAAGGAGCCTTAGCCCTGGCCTATGATGGCAATCTAATCAATTTTATGGAACTTAGAAACAAGATGGAGGATGATGGGGTAATATTCCAATCCTCCATAGATACGGAGGTAATTGCCAATCTAATTGCTAGATACCACAAAGACGATATAGAGCAGTCCATAATGAAGGCTGTAAGGGATTTGAAGGGCTCATATGCCCTGGTTACCATGACCAACGATAGATTGATTGGGGTTAGGGACCCCTATGGAATCAAACCCCTATGTATTGGGAAAATTGGTAATGATTATGTATTATCCTCAGAAACCTGCGCCTTTGATACAGTAGGAGCAGAATTTATACGAGATGTGGAGCCGGGGGAAATGGTGGTAATAATCGATGGGGAGATAAAATCCATCAGGACCATGGAGCCTAAAGGGAAAAGCATCTGCCTATTTGAACTCATATATTTAGCCAGACCAGATAGTAAAATAGATGGAAAAAGCATTTATCTATTGAGGCGGGAGGCAGGTAGGAATTTAGCCAAGGAGTGTCCTGCTGATGGGGACA
Organism: Tissierellia bacterium; assembly: GCA_012728725.1. Lineage (GTDB taxonomy): Bacteria > Bacillota > Clostridia > Tissierellales > Tepidimicrobiaceae > JAAYEM01. The sequence continues at coordinate 14,776 of JAAYEM010000050.1, forward strand.
TTGTAATATCAGCTCCTGACTCGGGTACGGTAGCAGCTATTGGCTATGCAGAGGAATCCAAAATCCCCTATGATGAAGGGCTTATAAAGAATAGGTATATAGGAAGGACCTTTATACAGCCAACCCAAGAGTTAAGAGAACAGGGAGTTAGAATTAAATTAAATGTTTTAAAGGAAAATGTAGAAGGCAGAAGGGTAATAATAGTAGACGATTCCATAGTAAGGGGAACTACTATGAAAAGGATAGTAGAAATGCTTAAAAGGGCAGGGACTAAGGAAGTCCATGTTAGGATAGCAGCCCCTCCTGTACGGCATCCCTGTTATTTAGGTATGCATACCCCTAAAAGGGAAAACCTAATAGCTACAGACAGAAGTGTAGATGAGGTCAGGGATACAATAGGGGCAGATTCTTTAGGCTTTCTATCCTTAGAAGGGTTATTGGAGGCAGTAGGCAGGGAGGATATTTACTGCACCGGCTGTTTCAGCGGTGAATATCCAGTAACCAATATGAAGAGTGGAGAGGAGAAATGATTATGAGGTTAACCTATAAGGATGCAGGAGTGGATAAGGAGGCAGGCTATAAACAGGTCCAACTGATAAAGGACATGATAAAGAAAACCCATACCCCTGGGGTGCTTTCCAGCATTGGTGGTTTTTCAGGCTTGTTTCAGTTGGATACTAAGGCCTATAAAGAGCCTGTGCTGGTGTCTGGTACCGATGGAGTAGGGACTAAATTAAGGATTGCCTTCATGATGGATAAACACGATACTATAGGTGAAGACTGTGTAGCCATGTGCGTTAACGATATACTATGCCAAGGGGCTAAGCCTTTGTTCTTCTTAGATTATATCGCTACTGGAAAATTGATACCGGAAAAGATGGCCAAAATAGTAGAAGGGGTAGCCAATGGATGTATAAAAGCAGGGGCAGCCCTAATTGGAGGGGAAACGGCAGAAATGCCAGGATTTTATAAGGAAGATGAATACGACCTGGCAGGCTTTTGTGTAGGGGTTGTGGAAAAGGATAGGATTATAGATGGCACTAATATAGAAGAAGGAAATGTAATAATTGGCCTTCCCTCCAGCGGCATCCATAGCAATGGTTACTCCCTGGTGAGAAAAATAGTCTTTGAAAAGGAAAAGATGTCCCTTGATGATTTTATCCCTGAACTCAACACCACCCTAGGAGAAGAATTGTTAAAGCCAACTAGGATTTATACTAAGAAGGTATTACCCTTAATAGAAAAGTATGATATAAAGCGCATTGTCCATATTACCGGTGGTGGCTTTTATGAAAATATACCTAGGATTGTTCCCCATGGATTAAAGGCCCATATAGATACCTCAAAGATCAATAGACCAGTAATATTTGATTTATTACAAGAATGGGGCAATATAAGTAAAGATGAGATGTACTCCACCTTTAATATGGGAATAGGGTTGGTATTAATAGTTGATAAAGATGAAGTAGATGATATAATAGCAGATTTAGAGGAAGGGAAAGAAGAATTTGTAGTCCTAGGAGAAATCCAAAAAGGGGAGGAGAAGGTTTCACTATGGTAAATATTGGAGTATTGATATCTGGTAGTGGAACCAATCTTCAAGCCATAATAGACAATGTAGCCCTTGGAAATATTAAGGGACAAATAAAATTAGTCATATCCAATAGAAAGGATGCCTATGGCCTAACAAGGGCAAAAAATGCCGGTATTAAAAGCCTATTTATAGATAGAAAAGATTTTAATTCAGAAGAAGAATATAATAGAAAGCTCATAGAAGAATTTGAAAGGGAAGAGGTTGAATTAATAGTATTGGCTGGGTATCTGAGGATTTTATCTAAGGACTTTGTACAAAAATACAGGGGACGGATTATAAACATCCACCCATCTCTTATTCCCAGTTTTTGCGGTAAAGGGTGTTATGGTGACAAGGTCCACCAAATGGTATTGGAAAGCGGGGTCAAAATAACTGGAGCTACAGTCCATTTTGTAGATGAGGGAACGGACACAGGACCTATCATCCTTCAAAAGGCGGTAGAGGTAAAGGATGATGATACGGTAGAGACATTGAAGGAAAGGGTATTAAAGGTGGAACACCAACTCCTTCCCCAAGCCATTAAACTTTATTGTGAAAACAGGTTGTCCATTGAAGGAAGAAAGGTAAGAATCAGATAGGAGTGATAGGATGAAAAGGGCATTGATAAGCGTTTATGATAAAAGGGGAATTGTGGACTTTTCCTTAGAATTAACTAAATTAGGTTGGGAAATAATATCTACCGGAGGGACAAGTAAGGTATTGAAGGAAGCAGGCATAGAGGTAATAGATATAGAGGAGATTACCAACTTTCCAGAAATATTGGAAGGAAGAGTTAAAACCCTCCATCCCAATATTCATGGAGGCCTTTTATATAGAAGGGATAGGAAAGAGGATGTAGAAACTTTAAAGGAATTAAATATCCATTCCATAGACATGGTGGTAAATAATCTATATCCCTTTGAAGAGACGGTGAAAAAAGAAGGGGTAAGCCATGAGGAGATAATAGAAAATATAGACATTGGCGGTCCCTCCATGATTAGGGCTGCAGCTAAAAACTATAAATATGTAACGGTGGTAATAGATCCTGCTGATTATGATAGGGTAATAGAGGAATTAAAGGATAAGGGAGAAACCTCCCTGGAACTAAGAAAATCTTTAGCCAGGAAGGTATTCCAATATACTGCCTATTATGATTCACTGATAGCCAATTATTTTAATAAATTGGACTCTGTGGACTATCCGGAAATAATTACCCTGTCCTTTAAGGATAAAATGGATTTAAGATACGGGGAAAATCCCCATCAAAAAGCAGCCTTTTATAGGGAAATAGATAATTTAGAGGGAACTATTGCTGCAGGTATACAGCTTCATGGAAAGGAATTATCCTTTAACAATATTAACGATGGAAACGGGGCCTTGGAAATATTAAAGGAATTTGAAGAGCCAACTGTTGTGGCAGTAAAACATGCCAATCCTTGTGGAATAGGCAGTGGGGAAACTCTACTTGAAGCCTATGACAAGGCCTATGAATCGGATAAGGTGTCCATATTTGGTGGAATAATAGCAGCCAATAGGGAAATAGATGAGGAGGTAGCCAGTAGGATAAATGAAATCTTTATTGAGATTGTAATGGCACCTTCCTTTACCAAAAAAGCATTATCTATCCTTACTTCAAAAAAGAATATAAGGATAATCCAAATACCAGATATAATGAGAAAGGATTATCCCTTCTATGATGTGAAAAAGGTCCTTGGAGGAATACTGATACAGGAAAGGGATACAGCCCTTCTAGGAGAAGAGCTAAAAGTAGTTACTAAGAGGAAGCCTACAGACAAGGAAATGGAAGACCTTTTATTCGCCTGGAAGGCAGTGAAGGGCATTAAATCCAATGGAGTATTATTAGCCAAGGATAAAGGAACCATAGGAATAGGTATGGGAGAAGTAAACAGGGTATGGGCTGTAAAGGCAGCCATTGAAAGGGCAGGAGAAAAGGTAAAAGGGTCAGTTCTAGCCTCCGATGGATTCTTCCCCTTTAAGGATTCAGTAGAAGCCCTGGCCCAAGCAGGAGTAACAGCCATAATCCAGCCGGGAGGTTCTATAAGGGATGAGGAATCCATTGTAGAGGCGGATAGGAATAATATGGCAATGATATTTACAGGTATGAGGCATTTCAAACATTAATAAGCGGGAGAGGGATAATATGAAAGTGTTGGTTGTAGGTGGCGGTGGAAGAGAGCATGCCCTATGTTGGAAAATAGCCCAGAGCAAAAAGGTCTCTAAAATATATTGTGCCCCAGGGAATGGCGGCACAAAGGAAATTGCTGAAAATATTGATATTGGAGCAGAAGATATAGATGGGCTTCTGGATTTTGCATTAAAAGAAAAGATAGATCTAACAGTGGTAGGACCAGAGGCCCCCTTGGTAATGGGCATAGTGGATAGGTTTGAAGAAAAGGGGCTAAAAATATTTGGTGTCAATAAAGAGGCTGCCCAATTGGAAGGTTCTAAAGCCTATGCTAAGGCATTTATGGAAAAATATAATATACCTACTGCCCAATATAGGAGATATACAGATAAGGAAGAAGCTATAAAGGCTCTAGATGATTTTAACTATCCCCTAGTGATAAAGGCCGACGGCCTCTGTGCAGGCAAGGGGGTAGTAATATGCCATACAAAGGAAGAAGGGATAGATGTAGTAAACTATATGATGGCAGATAGGGCCTTTGGTTCAGCGGGAGAAAGGATTATAATTGAAGAATTTCTAGAAGGCATAGAGATGTCCCTTTTGTGTTTTGTTTCAAAGGGGAAAATTATCCCCATGGAGTCTGCCAAGGATTATAAGCAGATATTTGAAAAGGATGAGGGGCCTAATACTGGTGGTGTAGGCTGCTTTTCACCTAACAATCTATTTAATAAGGAGTTGGAGAATAGGATAGGAGAAGAAATACTATCTAGAATTGAAACCGGACTTGTTAAAGAGAATATAGATTATAGTGGTGTATTATTCATAGGTTTGATGATAACAAAGGATGGGCCCAAGGTACTGGAATTCAACGTAAGATTTGGAGATCCAGAGACAGAGGTCTTAATGCCTAGGCTTAAATCCGATATAATGGATATTTTTGAAAAAACCATGGATGGAAGCCTAACTAAAGAGGACCTAGTATGGTCTGAAAAAAAATGCCTTACTGTGGTGGCTACATCTAAAGGCTATCCTGGAGCATATGAGAAGGGCAAGGAAATAACAGGATTAGACCTTTTAGATGATGACATAATATTATTCCATAATGGAACAATAGAAAAGGAGGGCAGGCTATATACTAATGGTGGCCGGGTAATATCAGTAACGGCCTTAGGCAGTACCCTAGAAGAAGCTAGGGAAAAAATATATAAAAATATAAATAGGATTAGGTTCGATGGAATCTATTTTAGAAGAGATATTGGAAAAATAAAGAATAATTAAG
>JAAYEM010000051.1 GCA_012728725.1 Tissierellia bacterium
AAGTACAAGATAGGTATGTTTAAATTGAAAAGGTAAATCCTTAATTGTCTGTTCTCTGTAGTCATGAATTTTTTTAGTTTAGCACCACAAGCAGGGCAAATATGCTCTTTTGGATCAGTTGTAATGTAGATTTTAACGAAAGAATCACTATGTAATATTTTAGTTACTTTAACCCCTTTTAAATTTAATAATTGTGTGATAAAATTAGATTGCACTTGTGAATAAACCTCCTTTCTATGTTTTTTTTAGCCAATTAACATTTTAGCAGGTTTATTTCACTAGTGCATTTTATTTTTAGAAAAAATAAATGTTAGGGTAAATTATTTTCCACCCCAACATTTATTATAGAACCCAATTTTGCTTTATTCGTGCCACTTCCGTTACTATTAATAATATTATTGAAAATATTAGCTGATTCTTTTTCAACTGATTCCAAAGCATGGGTATAAAAGTCGGTAATAGTAGAAGTTCTTGAATGACCTATACGACTAGAAATATTTTTTAGTTGATGCCACTGGCAATTAAAATGGTGGCTCTAGTATGACGTAAGCCATGAAATAAATTATGTTTTCTTCTAAATTTTCTAATCCAATTAGAAATTGTATCTACAAAAATCACTTTAATGAATAGTTTAGTACCTACCTAGAATACAATAGAATAACGGGAAAATAATTTATTATTCTATTGCTATTCTAGGAGGTGAAGGTTTTGTTTGATGATCTTATGTCTACGGAGACATTAACTACCTTTATAGGCTTAGTTGCAGCCACTTCATTGATTGTTCAATTCACCAAATCTATAATTAAAAGGCAATTTGGAGATGCTTTTATAAGGTTTTATGCATTTATTGTAGCATTGATATTAACCTTTATTTTCGGAGATACAGGGCAAGGCCTACAGGGAGTCATCCTTAAAATAATTAATGCCATGATTATTACAACCTCAGCTATGGGAGGATATGAAGTTTTATCGGATCCAATGGCTCAAAAAGTAAAAAGGGTATAGGGTTAAAAAGACCAGTCCTGGTCTTTTCTTTTCTAGGAATTTATCATAGCTAATATTATCATAAATGATAATATATATTGATTTATAATTTTACTTATTAATCCCAACTAATACTATATTAATACTTGGACCCTATCACCTAAATCTATTCCATCCTTTGTTACCCAAGAATTATATGCTAAAATTTCTACTCCTTCTTTTTTAGCTTGGCTTAAGGCCAAAGAAAATTCGTTATCCATTGCTCCATTGGGTTTAAAGTACTTTATCCCTGGAATTTGTACTAGAAAGATAATATAGCATTTGTATCCTTCCTTAACTGCTTTTATCATCTCAAGTACATGTTTGGTTCCTCTTTTAGTAGGAGCATCTGGAAACATGGAAATACCATCTATTTCTAAAGTGACCCCCTTAACCTCAATAAATCCCTTTTCCTTTCCTTTTTCAAAGTATAAATCGAACCTTGAATCTCCGTAGGTTACCTCTTTTTTTACCAGGTCAACCCCAGTAATATTATATATTTGATCAGAAGTAATGCTAGAATATATTACTTCATTGGGAACTTGAGAGTCTATATTGATGAGTACATCACCTTTGTAGGCAGAAATTAAAGAGTATTTTGTTTTCCTATTAGGATTATTGGATTTTTGTAAATATACTTTAGTTCCCTCTTTAAGTATCTCTTTACATCTTCCAGTGTTTTTCACATGAACTTTCTCTAGCTTTCCATCTATTAATACATTGGCAACAAATCTATTTGGTCGATTAATAAATATGGCTTCAATTACGTTATCATATTTCAATATTATACCTCCAAATATTTCAAAAAATTTAAATATAATATATAATTATATATATCCAATTTATTATTGTTAACAATACCATTATAAAGGTATAAATAAGTTAAGTAAAGTTTATGAGTGGGATTTAATTTGAAGGCAAATATTAAAAAATATTAAAATGGAGGGATAAGGTATGTATGAATATAGAGATGTAAAATTAAAAATAGTTGAAGGTGATATCACCAAGATGGAAGTAGATGCTATAGTGAATGCAGCCAACAATACCTTATTAGGTGGAGGAGGAGTAGATGGTGCTATACATAGGGCAGGAGGACCTAGTATACTAGAACAGTGTAAAAAGATAGGAGGTTGTCCCACAGGCGAAGCAAGAATTACAACGGCTGGTAATTTACCAAGTAAATATGTAATCCACACCGTTGGCCCTATATATAGGGATGGTTCTAAGGGGGAAGCACAACTTTTATATAATGCATATTATAATTCATTAAAGCTGGCAAAGGAATACAAACTTCAATCAGTAGCCTTTCCATCCATATCTACTGGAGCATATAGATATCCAAAAGAAGAGGCGGCTGAAATTGCTATAAAAGCTGTACTAGATTTCATAGATAAAGAGGGGGGAATTGAAGAGGTATATTTTGTATTATTTAGTAATGATAATTATTTAATATACAAGGACCTCTTAGACAAAAAGTTTAACTAGAGTCAATATTGTTAGTATTGACATTTTAGTATATTTATTATAATATCGAAAGAGGTTTTAATTTTATATAAAGGATGTGTTTAAAATATTTGCCGATACACACAAAATAATTGCAAACAACATTTATGAAAATATAAATGATATTTATGGTATTAAATTGGATAAAAACAAACTTTTATGGGGATCGGTAGCACCAGATATATTACCAAAATTCAGGTTACACAGGCATTATAAGGATGAGAGTTTAAATTATGTAGTAAATGAAATTATAAAATTGATATTCATCAGTAGATATATAGAATTTAATTCTATAATAGACCCCATATCCATGAAAGTTTTAAGCAGAAAAATAGGTATTATATCCCATTATCTAAGCGATTTTGTTTGTCTGCCCCATGCTGAAAGATGGACTTTTACTACCAGTATGTTTAAGCATATTAATTATGAATCTAAATTAAACGACTATGCCCCTTACCATGATTTTAAAAAAAATATTATAAGTGTAGATGATATAGATATCTTTCATGAAGGGGTAGTAAAGCTTAAACCTATAATTAAAAAATATATTGAAGAAGTTATTGATGAGTACTCTTTAAAGAAGGGATTTAAATACGATCTAGATTTTGCATTATCTCTTAATTTAAAGATATCATGTTTTATAATTGATACCATTAATGCATATAGAGAAGATCTATATGGAGATTATGCTTTTGAATTTTAATCCTTCTTATCCTTAGATAGGAAGGATTTTCTTATACCAATTTAAGCATAAATTATATTTATATATTAATTTTAGATTTATAGCCAATGTTTAATAGGGAGTGGTTTTGTGAAAATACATAGGTATATGTCCTTATTATTGATATTATTAATTTTTAATGGGCTTTTAATGGGATGCCAGACCGATACGTTACCTTCAGCAAATGGGTATAGTGATAATTTAGTAATCCATTTTATAGATGTGGGACAAGGAGATAGCACTTTTATTCAATTCCCAAATGGAGAAACTTCTTTGATAGATGGGGGAAGTAGAAAATTTGGTGAGAAAGTGGTAAAATATTTGAAAGACTTAAATATTAACAGGATTGACTATCTTATTGCAACCCATCCTCATGAAGACCATATAGGGGGATTACCTGAGGTAATTAGGAATTTTTCTATAAGCAAGGTCTATATGCCCGATAGAACAGCAAATACACGTATATTTGAAGAATTATTATTGGAAATAAAAAAGAAAGATCTAAAAATTACATTAGCTGAAGGTGGAGATTTTATAATTGATGAGGATAATTTAAAGTTCCTAATATTAGGCCCTAATAGAAATGATTATTCAGAAACTAATGATTTTTCAATTGTAACTAAAATAGAATATATTAATAATTCTTTTTTAATAATGGGAGATGCTGAAAGGGATTCAGAGCTAGATATTATAAATAATGGATACGATTTAATATCTAATGTAATTAGGGTTGGGCATCACGGTGGTAGTACCTCTTCCAATATGGAGTTTGTAGAAAAAGCAAATCCCGATTATGCAGTTATAAGTGTAGGGGCAGATAATCCTTATGGCCATCCCCACAAAGAAACTTTAGAAAGGCTTAGAGAAATAGGGACTAATGTAATGAGAACAGATGAAATGGGAGATATCATATTTGAATCTGATGGGTATAAATTGAGTATAAGAACATTTTCACTAGAAAAGCAGGGAAAAAGCATTAAATATATTGGAAATAAAAATACCCTTATATTTCATACAATAGAATGTGGTTCATTGCCTAAAGAAGAGAATCGAGTATACTTCGATTCCTTTGATGAGGCTATAGGTGCTGGTTATAAGCCGCATAATAATTGTATAAAATGGGAGGGACATTGATGAAAGGTATTATTGATAGGCTGGAAGGGGATAAGGTTTTATTGGAAATAGAGGATGATGGGGTCCTGGTTTTTGACAGAGAATTATTTCCCAATGATATTAAGGAGGGAGATATAGTTTACTATGTAAAGGATAGATTTATCACTAATAAGGAGGAAACGGGAGAAAGAAGAGAATATATTAATAGCTTATTTAGGTCCCTAATAGAAAAAGATGATAAATAATACCCCTTTGCCTCCAATATAAGTATAATATCGGGAAAGGATTAGAAACAAATCCTAACTTATAAACATTATATTGTTTTTATGGAGGAGCTTTTTATGAAAAGGGTGATCTTATATGAATAGAAAACATTTGATAATGTATCTACTACTTGCCCTACTTCCAATACTATTAACTGGTTGTATGCCTGGGGATGAGAAATATACCCTTACTAGTCCTGCAGGATTTTTATCTGGAATATGGCATGGATGGATAGCTCCACTTTCTCTTATTAGAAGCATATTTAATCCTAATATAGGGATATACGAGCCTATCAATACAGGTTGGTGGTACGATTTTGGATTCTATATGGCAGTAATAAGTGAATTTGGTGGATTATCCCTTTCCAGAAAAAAATCTAAATCCTAGCAAATAAACCTGTATATATAAAAATTTTCATACAAAAAATCATAAATTAGAAAAAACGACTTGACTTTCTTATTAATATCTTATATAATTTAAGACCAAACGTATCAATTAATAAGTATACTGTAAAAGCTTTAATAAATTAATAAATAGGTACTTAATTTATAAATAATTAGTTAAAAGCTATGAAGGGAAGAGTAGTCAATAAGGAGGCTATAGAGAGTCGGCGGTTGGTGGAAGCCGATGCTGAATTATTGATGAAGAACATCCCGGAGCAGCTAACCGAAATTTGCCCTTTGGGCAAAGAGTAGACTTAGACGGGTATAGTCCGTTAAAAACTATACAGTATCGAAGAGTATTCTTCTGTACTGGTTAAGTGAGCCTTTGCTAATTAAGGTGGCACCGCGGAAGCTAGCCTTTCGTCCTTATGGGATGGAAGGCTTTTTTTATTGTGTTAGGAAGGATTTCCGTATTACTTCCATTGAAGCCATTTTTTATATATTTTAAGGAGGGTATAAAATGAATATGCTAGATATTAGAGAAACGCAAATAGCAATAAAAAGGATAAAAGACTATTTCGAAAGGGAATTAGCAAAAAATTTAAATTTAATAAGAGTGTCTGCTCCTCTATTTGTAAGACCGGAAAGTGGATTAAATGATAATCTTAGTGGTGTGGAAAAAGCTGTATCTTTCAAAATGAGAAAGTATAACCAGGAGATAGAGATAGTGCAATCCTTGGCAAAGTGGAAAAGAATGGCACTAAAACGTTATGGATTTAAAGTTGGAGAAGGTATATATGCTGATATGGATGCTATTAGGCCAGATGAAGTATTGGATCCCACCCATTCCATATATGTGGATCAATGGGATTGGGAAAAGATTATTGCTAGGGAGGACAGGTGTGAAGATTATTTGATAGAAGTAGTAGAAACAATCTATAATGTATTTAGGAAGACTGAGAAAATGGTAAACAGCATATATCCTTTTCTTGAATATAAATTACCAGATAAGATCAAATTTATAAAATCACAAGAACTGGAGGATATGTATCCAGATAAGACCCCTAAGGAGCGGGAACATTTAATAGCCAAAAAATATAAGGCTGTATTCATAATGCAGATAGGAGACAAATTAAAATCTGGTATTCCCCATGATATGAGAGCCCCAGATTATGATGATTGGAAATTAAATGGAGATATTTTATTCTGGAATCCAGTATTAGAAGAAGCATTAGAACTTTCAAGTATGGGTATAAGGGTAGATAGGGATTCATTAATAAGACAGTTAAAGATTGCAGGAGCAGAGGATAGGATGAATCTACCCTACCATAAGATGTTGTTAGAGGGCAAATTGCCCTACACCATAGGAGGAGGAATAGGCCAATCTAGGATATGCATGTTTTTCCTGGAAAAAAAGCATATTGGAGAAGTTCAGGCATCTGTGTGGACCCAAGATATAATCAAACAATGTGCGCAAGATAATATTTTCTTGCTTTAATATCTTATAATAAAGATAAAGGAGCATGTAAATGTTTAGTAAATCAAGATTTCCATTTTTATTATTGGGAATAGGCATTGGTGTTATATTTACCAATATTATTTATACCTTCTTTCCTAATACAGAATATAGGGAATATACAGAGGCAGAAATAATTGAAAAGGCCACGGAAATGGGTATGGTTTTTGTGAAGGATAGTATAGAATTGTCAAAAAAAGGAGAAGAGCAGGTAAAGGAAGTTATTTTAGAGGATGTAGAAGAAAAAACAGAATCTAAAGAAGTATTAGAGGAGCTTGATGATAGGGAAAGAATAGAGGAAGTAGAAATTGAAGTTGTATACGGTGATTCCCTAATTAAGGTAGCTAGAAAACTCCATCAAGCAGGTATAATTGATAATATAGATGAGTTTGTCCAATTTGCTAAAAACAAAGGAGTTGACAGAAAGCTTAGAGTTGGCATTTTTAAGCTTTCACCTGGTCTCGATTATGAAACTATAATAAAAATTTTGCTAAAGAAGCAACAGTATTAAGTAGTCATAATTCCTTTAGATAAAGAAATAGTACTAAAGTAGGATTATGTCCTAATATAAGCATTGATGCAAATTTCAATGCTTTTTTTTTGCCTTTATATATTATATTATTTTTTTTTGGATTATAATTGTACTTCATCAACACTAATTGGGATTATTGTAGTATAATAAGATATACTGTCATATTAATTAAAATGGAAAATATATGGTTTAATCCTCCACCTAATTGGAAACAATTGCTAAGGGAGGGATAAATTTGGTTCTAGCTAAAACTGACCTGTGGGGACTCTATAAGGGTTTACAGTATAACTTTTTATACAACAACGATATTGATTCTATACATATCCTCCTAAACCTATATGATTTAGAAGCAAAGATTACAAATATATGTCCCAAATACATATGTACAAGTGAAATTAGGAAGAGAGTAAAGCGGATTTTATTAGGCAGAAGGGATCGGCAATTAATTTCTAACAATATTGCCATGCTAATCCATGAAGATATAAACAGGTTGGAATTAACCTTATACTTAGAAGGCTATAAGGATGGTTATTACAACAAAAAATGGGTTAATATTATAGAGGGCGAGGCTATAAAACATTTTTCTGTAGATAAGATATATGAAAAAAATTTTTTGTTCCATTATGAGACAACTCTAAAGGATATAGTAAATATAAAAAAAGATTTCTGGTCTGATATAGAAGAAAGGGAGAAGGAAAGCAAATATCTATACCATTTTGTAAAGGACTATTGTGAAAAAATAATTAAAGGCAAAGTGTTCAGTTTGAACAAGTATATTGATAAGCAATTGACCATTGAATACAATTTAAATAAATTAAATATACAGGAAGAAGGGTCTTTTTTGTCTGCTAATGAATTAAATAAGATCTATAAAGCCGTATTTAAAACTATAATGAAAAATGCTATCACCATATATAAAAATGCTTGCTGGTTTGGAGTAAATGATGGAGTTCTTAATAGATATTCATAATAGCTGGAGAGTTAAAGGATTATTAGAGACATAAAACACCAAAATGTATAAAAAAAATCAAATTGGGAAAAATATCCCTTTAGATAGTACTGGAGGGATATTTGTGAAAAGAATAAATGTAGTTTTAATATTCATGTTTTGCGTGACTCTATTTTTAACTAGTTTTATATTCGGCTATAGGATTATGAAATATAATTATGATAGGAAGAAACCTATTGTCGTTGGTGATAATTACGATGATACTATAGGATTGGAAATAATTAAAGAGGATGAAAGAATCTCACCCAACACCTTTATTGAAAGAAAGACCCATTACAAAACTTGTAACCATAATATTATAAAATTAGAAAATGCTGATGAAAAAATTATAAATATGACAGAAGAAGAATTTAATAATTATATAGAAGAAAATTTTCCCAATGTAAAAATCATATCCTTTTCTATAGATGAGATAAAATTAGAAGAAGAAAGGAATCATTTATGTCCTAACCATTATATTATTGGTGTATCTAATGGGAAAATAGCAATTTATAGTATAGATGAAAATGGAGAAAGGGTATTAAATAAAGTATTTGAGGACTATCCAATTTCTCTCTTAAAAAAAATAGATCAGGATAAATTGATTGAAGGTATAGTAGTGGATAGTGAAGAAGAATTGTCCAATGTGCTGGAAAATTTCATAAGCTAAAAAACTAAGTTAGGCTTGCTAACTTAGTTTTTTCTTTAAATGTATGATAAAATATTATATATCATCTTAGAAAGGGGAATTACATGATTATACTTGGCATTGATCCAGGAGTGGCAATAGTGGGATATGGCATTATTGAATTGGATGGAAACAAATACAGGGCTATAGATTATGGATGTATTAGAACTGATAGTGATATTTTATTCCCAGATAGACTAAAAATAATATATGATGAATTGTCGCTACTTATAGATAAATATAAACCAAGGGATATGGCGATTGAAGAGATTTTCTTTAATAAAAATGCTAAAACTGCTTTGAAGGTGGGACAAGCCAGGGGGGTAGAAATATTATCTGCAGTAAATAAGGGGCTGGAGATTTATGAATATACTCCATTACAAATAAAACAGGCCATAGTAGGATATGGGCGGGCAGAGAAACAGCAAGTCCAGGAAATGGTAAGGTTGTTATTGAATTTAAAAGAAATACCCAAACCTGACGATGTAGCTGATGCATTGGCTGTAGCTATTTGCCATGGCAGCTGTTTAAAATTTAAAGATTCTTTTAAAATGAGGTAAAGGGTGAGTGTTTTGTACGAATATATAAAGGGAGAAGTAGTAATTATAAAGGATGATTTTATAGTTATAGATAATAATGGTATAGGATATAAGATATTTACATCTAGTAAATCAATAAAGGATGTATATGTTGGTAAAAGGGTGACTATGTATATTAATTTTAATATAAGGGAAGATGGAATATATTTATATGGTTTTACTAGTCAGGAAGAGTTGGACATGTTTAATTTGCTACAATTGGTTTCAAAGATAGGGCCAAGGGTGAGCTTAAATATACTATCTACCCTTACACCAATGCAGATAAAATCTGCTATAATACACAATAGGCCTGATATTTTGTGTAATGTTCCAGGTGTAGGTAAAAAAACAGCCAGTAGGGTGATTTTAGAATTAAAGGATAGGATTGATAAAGAGGAAATTAGCCATCATTCCAGATTAATAGAAAATGAAGATAATATAGAAATGGCTATCAATGGTATAATGTCTCTAGGGTATACTAGAAGTGAGATACTTAATGTTATGAATAAGTTAGATGTAGAAAAGATGGATACTGAAAGCATTATTAGGGAAGTCTTAAAAAGACTTTCAAAACAATAAAGGAAGGTTTTGATAGGTATGGATAAAATGAATGAAAGGATAGTTGCTGGCTCTGTTCAGCGGGAGGATTTAGACAGTGAGATAAGTCTAAGACCCAAATGGTTAAGTGAATATATTGGTCAAGATAAGGTTAAAGAGAAGTTAAGGATATTTATTCAAGCTGCCAAGGAAAGGAAGGAGCCATTAGACCATGTATTACTCTATGGCCCTCCTGGATTAGGTAAAACTACCTTGGCAAATATTATTGCCAATGAAATGGGGGTTAATGCCCGGATTACATCTGGACCTGCCATTGAAAGGCCTGGGGATCTGGCAAGTATATTGACCAATCTAGGGGACGATGATGTATTATTTATAGATGAAATCCATAGGTTAAATAGGTCTGTAGAAGAGATACTTTATCCAGCTATGGAAGATTATGCTTTAGATATCATAATTGGAAAAGGCCCCAGTGCTAGGTCCATAAGGTTAGATTTATCTAGATTTACATTAATAGGTGCAACTACTAGAGCAGGGCTTTTAACTTCCCCTTTAAGGGATAGGTTTGGAGTTATGTTAAATTTAGATCTATATGATAATAAAAGCTTACAAAAAATAGTTAAGCGTTCTTCCCAAATATTAAATATTTCCATAGATGATGAAGGTGCAATGGAAATAGCAAAAAGATCTAGGGGCACTCCTAGGATTGCTAATAGGCTTTTAAAAAGGGTCAGGGACTATGCTCAAGTTGTGGAAGATGGAATTATTACTAAAGAGGTTGCTAAAAAAGGTTTGGAGATGTTGGAGATAGATGAATTGGGATTAGATGAGGTGGACAGAAAGTTAATTATGACCATAATAGAAAACTTTAATGGCGGTCCAGTTGGAATAGATACCCTGTCAGCAGCTACAGGGGAGGAAAAAACAACAATAGAGGATGTATATGAACCTTATTTATTACAGATTGCCTTTATAAAAAGGACTCCAAGGGGAAGGGTAGTAACCAAAAAAGCCTATGATTACTTCAAAATACCTTATAATTGGGAATAGAGGTGGTATTGTTGCAATCTTTTGGAAGATTGTTTTTAACCATGGGATTGGTGCTGGTTATAATAGGACTAGTTTTAATTGTTGGTGAAAAATTTGGATTAGGAAAGTTGCCTGGAGATATATACATTAAGAAGGGCAGCTTCACTGTTTTCTTTCCTATTGTAAGTAGTTTGATAATTAGTTTATTATTAACTATACTTTTAAATG
The DNA here is from genome assembly GCA_012728725.1 of Tissierellia bacterium. GTDB lineage: Bacteria > Bacillota > Clostridia > Tissierellales > Tepidimicrobiaceae > JAAYEM01. The sequence goes on from JAAYEM010000051.1 coordinate 11,125, forward strand.
TTATTATTAGAAGATAGGAGGCAGTTTGATGAAAAGGATTTTTGCAATTATACTAAGCCTATTATCTATCCAATTGTTTTTTTCTGATGGACATGTATTTTCAAGTCCAGTAGATGGCAATTTTATACGAGTAGGGTTGACAAGCCCTATAAAATATAAGGAAAGTGTAAAACTATATAGTGATAAGGGATTTTCTATTTACAATAAAAATGATATACTTAATGAGTTGAAATTTATTGACAAGGACTATATAAAGATTTGCACTGGGGAAGGAAATGAAATAGTAATAAAAGATATGAAGAAAATATATTATTTTCTTATAATCAAGAAGAGGAATTGATTATTTCATCAAAAAAAGGATATGATAAGAAGGTAAAAGTGGAAGATAAAAACTATAGGGGATATTTATTTTTTAAAATAGTTAACAATTCATTGTCAGTTATTAATTATATCCATTTAGAGGATTATTTATATGGGGTTGTTCCTATGGAGATGCCAGCATCCTTCGAAATGGAGGCCTTAAAGGCACAGGCTGTGGCAGCAAGGACTTATGCCCTGAAAAATATCAACAAACATGGGAAAGAAGGCTATGATCTCTGTGATACTACCCATTGTCAGGTATATGGAGGACTTGATGGAGAGCATGAAAGGACAAATAGGGCAGTAGATGAGACAGAGGGGATTGTAATTACATATAATGGAAAGGTTATAGATGCCTTATATCATTCTAATAGTGGTGGCCATACAGAGGATTCAGTAGAGGTTTGGGGAAATAGTGTACCCTATTTGATAGGTGTAAAAGATGAATTTTCCATTGGTTATCCTAATAGTACTTGGGAGATAAGGTTGACTTCTGATCATATTAATACTAAATTAATACAGAACAATATTTACATAGGTGAGCTTATAGATATGGAAATTTTAGCAAGTTCCCCAAATGGACGAGTATCAAAATTGAAGGTAATTGGAACTTCAGGAGAGACAGTTTTAAATAAAAGTAAGATCAGGGAAATACTAGGTCCAAATGAGCTTAAGAGTACCTGGTTTACCATTAAAAAAGAAGGGGACAGGGGAACTACAAAAACTGTATATGCTATAGATGGAGAAAGTTTAGAACCTATATCCATTAATATAAATGATACCTATATACTAGGTGAAGATAATAAAAGTACCCCATCTAAAATAAGTAATAATAGATTAATAATTAGAGGTAGGGATAGTAATATTGAAATAGAGAATAGGCCCATATATAACACAGGGAATTTTATTATAGAAGGAAAGGGATATGGGCATGGCTTGGGAATGAGCCAGTGGGGTGCTCAGGGTATGGCAAAACTAGGATATTCTTATGAAGATATATTAAAACATTATTATACTGATGTAGAAATTATTAAACAATAGAATGAAGGATGGATCAAATGAAAAGGAAAGATTTCTATTATGAACTACCTGAAGAATTGATTGCACAACATCCATTACCAAATAGAGAGGATTCAAAGTTACTTATACTTGATAAAAAAACTGGGGATATAGAGCATAGGAAATTTAAAGATATAATTTATTACCTTGACAAAGGTGATGTATTAGTATTAAATGATACAAGGGTAATACCTGCTAGACTTTTTGGCAGCAGAGAAGGAAAAAATGAAAAAATAGAAATATTACTATTAAATAGAATAGAAAAGGACAAATGGGAAACCCTTGTAAGGCCGGGGAAAAAAGCTAGGCCCAACAATAGGATAATTTTTGGTGATGGATTGTTGGTGGCCGATGTATTAGGCATTGAAGAGGATGGGAGAAGGATTATTGAATTTTCTTATGATGGAATATTTGAAGAGATATTGGATAGATTGGGTGAAATGCCCTTGCCACCTTATATAAAAGAAAAATTAGAGGATAAAGAAAGGTACCAGACGGTTTACTCCAAAAAGGAAGGGTCTGCTGCAGCCCCTACAGCAGGACTCCATTTTACTGAAGAACTTTTAAATAAAATTGAAGATAAAGGAGTAAGGATAGCATTTATTACCCTTCACGTAGGTTTGGGAACCTTTCGGCCTGTGAAGGTAGATAATATAGAGGATCATCACATGCATTCTGAATACTACGAAATTTCCAAAGAAGTTGCAGATATAATAAATGAGACTAAAAGGCAGGGGGGAAGGGTTATAGCAGTTGGCACTACAACTACTAGAACCTTAGAAACTGTTGCTAATTCCCAGATGGAAGTTTTCCCTCAAAAAGGTTGGACGGATATATTCATATATCCTGGATATAAGTTTAAAATTGTAGATGGCCTTATTACCAATTTCCACCTACCAGAATCTACCCTTTTAATGTTGGTAAGTGCCTTGGCTGGAAGGGAGAAAATCTTAAATGCTTATAATAAAGCTATAGAGAAAAAATATAGGTTTTTCAGTTTTGGAGATGCAATGTTTATTAAATGATGGGGAGGTTAGATATGGCAATAGAATTTAAGGTAGTCAAGGAATCAAAGGAAAGTTCCGCTAGATTAGGAGAGCTAAAGACCCCTCATGGTATAGTTGAAACCCCAGTTTTTATGCCTGTTGGCACCAGGGCAACTGTTAAAGCTATGACCCCAGAAGAGGTTAGGGATTTAGGAGCCCAGATAATTTTGAGCAATACCTACCATTTATATCTAAGGCCAGGTCATAAACTAATAGAGGAAGCTGGAGGACTGCATAAGTTTATGAACTGGAATGGACCTATACTAACAGATAGTGGTGGGTATCAGGTATTTAGTTTGGGGGATTTGAGAAAAATTACAGAGGAAGGGGTAGAGTTTAGATCTCATATCGATGGATCCAAACATTTTATTAGTCCTGAAAAATCAATAGAAATACAAAATGCATTGGGTGCAGATATTATAATGGCCTTTGACGAGTGTACTCCCTACCCAGTCTCCTACGAATATGCAAAACGATCCATGGAAAGAACCTCTAGATGGGCAAAGCGGTGTAAGGACTATCATAATAATTGGGAAAAGCAAGCCCTATTTGGCATTGTTCAAGGAGGCATGTATAGGGACTTAAGGGAGCAAAGTGCTAAGGATATTATAGATATTGGTTTTCCAGGATATGCTATTGGAGGATTAAGTGTAGGGGAGCCAAGAGATTTAATGTGCCAAGTGTTAGATTATACCGTCCCCTTACTTCCTGAGGATAAACCTAGATATTTAATGGGGGTAGGAACTCCAGATTATCTATTTGAAGCTGTAATAAGAGGGATAGACATGGCAGATTGTGTAGAACCTACTAGGATAGCTAGGAATGGTACAGTAATGACCAGCCAGGGAAGAATAAATATTAGAAATGCAAAATACACCAAAGATTTTAGTCCATTGGATCCAGAATGTGATTGCTATACTTGTAAAAATTACTCCAGGGCCTATATAAGGCATTTGTTTAATGTAAAGGAGATATTGGCTGCTAGATTAGCCACAACCCATAACCTATATTTTATTTTAAAATTGATGGAAAATATTAGAGAAGCAATTAAAGAAGATAGATTACTAGAGTATAGGGAAGAATTTTATAAAAAATATGGATATATTGATTAAATAAAAAAGGGTTTTTGAGTTTTACGTTGAATATAATATAAGGTTGATTATATTATAAAATTAAAGAAGAAAAGGAGGAAATAATTTATGGCAGCAGCAAATGCGGGAGGAGGAAATTTAGGAGGTTTAATAGTACCTATAGCCTTTTTAGTTGTATTCTATCTATTTGCTATAAGACCTCAAAGAAAAAGAGAAAAACAAATTAGGGAAATGAGAGAAAACCTTAAAGTGGGAGACGAAATTGTAACTATAGGGGGTATATACGGTAAGGTAATCAAGCTTAAAGATGATGTAGTTACTATAGAAGTGGGTGCTAGCAAGACTAGAATGGATGTAACAAGATGGGCTATAGGCACTGTAACAAATAAACAGGAAACAGAAGATAAAAAAGAAGATTAAATTAAAAAACTTCCTAATAAAGGAAGTTTTTTAATTCCTATAATAAATATTTTACTCAAATCCACCTATTTGTAATAAATTCTATTCCTATTTAATAGATTTTAAATAGGGATAGGAGGTGGATTTATGAAGTCTAAAGGGTTGGTAGGAGTAATCCATATTTTGAAAAGTTTAGGATTGGCTTTGTGCTCAACCTTAATTTTACTATTTATAGTATCTATACTCCTTACATATACTCCCCTTAAAGAATCTACAATGCCTACTATAAATACAATAATTATGATTATAAGTATTACGATTGGGAGTATTTATGTAGCTATAAAGGTGGAAGAAAAGGGTTGGATTAACGGAGGGATAATAGGAGGATTATATTTTATAATATTATTGCTGTTAAACTATCTATTTATAAAGCCATTTCAAATGGATATATACACCCTTGGTAAATTTATTGTGGCTTTAATAACTGGAATTATAGGAGGAATGATAGGTATAAACATGAAATAAAACTTTAATTAATAATATTTTTATGGTATAATCATTACAGTATTATTTGAACAAAGGAGGTTTTGATGTGAAGTATATTAAAACTATATCCGGGAGTAATCTAAAAGATACTTTGGTTAAGGGTGGATGTGGAGAATGCCAAACTTCCTGTCAATCTGCTTGTAAAACTTCTTGTACAGTAGGAAACCAAAAGTGTGAAAATAGATAACTCTAAAGGCGGTGGTTTTAACCACTCCTTTTTATTTGGTAGGAATTAATTTTTGGGAGGATTATCATGGCTAAAGAGGGAAGGATTCATAAATATATATTAAACGATAAAAATATAGTATTAGATATAAATACTGGAGCTGTCCATTTGGTAGATGATGTAGTTTATAATATATTAGATTACTATGTAGACAGTACAGTTGATGAGATAGTGGAATTGTTAAAAAATAAATATGAGGAAAAAGTTATCCGACAAGCCTATTATGAAATAAAAACTTTGGAAGAAGAAGGCTTATTATATTCAGAAGGAATAAAGGTTGAGGATGTAAAGTATAATGAAGCCAATATAGTTAAAGCCCTTTGCTTACATGTTGCCCATGATTGCAACCTAAGATGCAAATACTGTTTCGCATCCCAGGGTGATTTTAAAGGGGATAGGTCTTTGATGAGCTTAGAAGTGGGTAAGAGGGCTTTGGACTTTTTAGTTGAAAACTCAGGAAATAGACGAAATTTAGAAGTAGATTTTTTTGGTGGAGAGCCTTTAATGAATTTTGAACTAGTAAAAGAGCTAGTTTATTATGGTAGAAGATTAGAAAAGGAAAATAATAAACATTTTAGATTTACCATTACTACTAATGGAGTACTATTGGATGATGAAAAAATTGATTTTATAAATGAACATATGGATAATGTTGTATTGAGTTTGGATGGTAGAAAAGAGATAAATGACAATATGAGAAAGACAATATCTGGAGAGGGTAGTTACGATATAATATTGCCTAAAATAAAAAATATGGTGGAAAAAAGGGGAGACAAAGACTATTACATTAGGGGTACCTTTACCAGATATAATATGGACTTTTCTAAGGATGCTTTAGACTTCTATGAACATGGCTTTAAAAAGATTTCTATTGAGCCAGTAGTAACTTCTCCAGATAAGGATTATGCATTGAGAGAAGAGGATCTGGAAATAATACTTAAAGAGTATGAAGATTTTTCCAAGGAATATATTAAAATAAAGAAAAGGGACAAGGACTTTCTGTTTTTCCACTTTATGATAGATTTAAATCAAGGGCCTTGTTTAGTGAAAAGAGTAGTAGGCTGTGGGGCTGGTTCTGAGTATATGGCTGTAACCCCTGAAGGAGATTTGTATCCTTGTCATCAATTTGTTGGAGATGAAAAATTCAAGATGGGGAATGTATTTGAAGGGATTATAAATACGCAAATTAGGGAAGAGTTCAAAAAAGCTAATGTTTATAACAAAGAAGAATGTAGCACTTGTTGGGCAAGATTTTATTGTAGTGGAGGTTGTCATGCCAATGCCTATAATTTCCACCAGGATATAAAGAAACCCTATAAGATAGGCTGTGAAATGGAGAAAAAAAGGATAGAATGTGCTATTTCTATTTTAGCAAATATAAATGACTACTAGATTGTAATTCTGAACCTTCTAGCAGTATATTATATGGATTGGTGAAGGTATAGTAGATGGTTAAAAAACTGCCATAAGGTAATTTTATGGCAGTTTTATGGCATTGGGCCCATAGTTTAAAGTTAATAGGAGTGAACTAGATTTGGAAAGATGGTATTTAAGAAATGTAAAAGTAGATTTGGATAGGATGGCTAGGACATTAGGCATCAGCAAAATATTGTGTAAAATCCTGGCAAATAGGAACATAAAGGATTTAAAGTCAGCAGATGCCTTTATTAATCCAAATTTAACAAAACTCCATAATCCAAGGCTTATGAAGGATATAGAAAAGGGTGTATCTATAATAAAGGAAGGTATTTTGAATAAGAAAAAAATAAGAATTTGTGGAGATTATGATCAAGACGGAAATTCATCCATATTAACCCTATATAAGGGAATAAAAAGATGTGGAGGGATAGTAGATTATGTAATACCCCACAGGGTTAATGACGGATATGGAATTAATGAAAGGATAGTTGAAGAGGCTAAAGAGGATGGAGTCCATATAATAATAACCTGCGATAATGGTATATCTGCCTTTGAACCTATTAAGTTGGCTAAGGAGCTTGGGATGAGAGTTGTTGTAACGGACCACCATGATATAGCTTTTACCTATAATGATGATGGTGACAAAGAGTATATATTACCTGAAGCAGATGCAGTTATTAACCCTAAAAGGCCAGATTGTAACTATCCATTTAAGGAACTGTGCGGAGCTGGTGTAGCCTTCAAATTCATTCAGGTTTTATATGATGAAATGGGTATAAATATAGATGAATCCTATAGCTTACTTGAGTTTGTAGCAATGGGGACAGTATGTGATGTTGTGGATTTAATTGGCGAAAATAGAATTATAGTAAAGGAAGGTTTAGAGAGAATTAATAAAACTAATAATATAGGCCTTAAGGCCCTTATAAAGGCAACAGGATTAGAAGGAAGAGAGATCAATGCCTATTCATTAGGATTTATACTAGGACCTTGTATTAATGCTTCGGGAAGGTTGGATAGTGCAGAAATAGCAGTAGAATTGTTTTTAACTGAAGATGTTGATAGGGCCCAGGAATATGCTAATAGATTACATTCCCTTAATGAAGAGAGGAAGGCCATTACGGAAAAGGGATTGAATAAGGTGGTTGAACAGATAGAATCAGAGGGACTTTTGAAACAAAAAGTACTGGTTGTATATGAACCAACTATCCATGAAAGCATAGCTGGTATTATTGCTGGGCGTATAAAGGATATGTACTATAGGCCAACTATAGTGTTAACTAAATCTAAGGATGAAGGAATCTTAAAAGGATCTGGCAGATCAATAGAGGAATTCGACATGTTTGAAGGCATATCAAGGTGTAAGGATATATTAGAGGGATTTGGGGGACACCCTATGGCAGCTGGACTATCTTTGAAGGAGTCTAAATTAAAAACTTTTGCGGAAAGATTAAATGGACAAGCTAATTTGACCAGGGAAGATTTATTGCCTAAGGTCTATATAGATATGCAACTCCCATTAGAATATATTAGTTTTGATCTAGTCGAAGAATTAAGATCCTTAGAACCATTTGGGAAAGGCAATCCTAAACCCTTATTTGGAGAAAAGAATATTTTCATAAAAAGAGCTTTTATACTAGGTAAAAACAGAAATGTATTAAAGTTAATATTGCTAACAAAACAGGGAAGGCTTATAGATGGTCTTTATTTTGGTGATATAGAAAAGTTTATGAACAGATTAAAGGACAAATATGGAAAAGAGGAAGTAACAAGAATGTATAAGGGTATAGACAATAATATCAGTTTAGATATTGTGTATACCCCATCAATTAATGAGTATATGGGGAATAGGAGTTTGCAGGTTATCATACATAACTACAGATAGTTATTATTTTTTCAAGTTTGTTGCTAAATTATTTTAATATTGGGATATAATTGCTATAATATTATAATAAATGTTTTATTTTAGAATAATAGCTAGAATTTTAATAAAGTTGTTATATTTCCATAACTATTATCGAATCTTGGAACAATCCTTGGTTCACAAATTGGAATTAAGCAGGTGAAATATATGATTGAAAATTTACTATCCAAAATTGAAGAATACAATTCCCAAGCAGATATGGAGATGGTTATAAAAGCTTATAATTTGTCTCAGTCTTCTCACCAGGGGCAATATAGGAATTCTGGTGAGGAGTATTTTACCCATCCATTTAATGTGGCAATGATACTGGCAGACTTGAATATGGATGTTACTACTATTGTTGCAGGATTACTTCATGATGTATTAGAAGATACAGATATTACCTATGATATACTATTAAAGGAGTTTGGAGAAGAAGTTGCTAATTTAGTAGATGGAGTAACTAAATTAAAAAGATTGAAATATAAGACTAAACAGGAAAATCAGGCGGAAAATTTGAGAAAAATGATTCTAGCTATGGCTAAGGATATAAGGGTAATAATAATAAAATTGGCTGATAGGCTTCATAATATGAGAACCTTAGAGTATATGAGTGAAGAAAAGAAAAAGGAAAAGGCATTGGAGACTTTGGAAATATATGCTCCGCTTGCTCATAGATTGGGGATATCCAAGATTAAATGGGAACTAGAAGATCTATCACTAAGATATCTAGATCCAGAAGGCTATTATGATTTAGTTGAAAAAGTGTCTAAACGAAGGAAGGAAAGGGAAGCATATATACAATTATTAATAGATCAGCTAGATGCAAAATTAGAGGAGATGAATATTAGAAGGGAAATTAGTGGTAGGCCAAAAAGCTTTTACAGCATATATAAGAAGATGCATTATCAAAACAAATCCTTTGAACAGATATTTGATCTAACAGCCATAAGGGTAATTGTAGATACAATTAAAGATTGCTATGGGGTTTTAGGTATAGTTCATACCATGTGGAAGCCAATTCCAGGTAGGTTCAAGGACTATATAGCCATGCCTAAACCTAATATGTATCAGTCCCTTCACACTACGGTAATTGGTCCAGAAGGGGAAACCTTTGAAGTCCAGATTAGAACTTGGGATATGCATAGGACTGCAGAATATGGAATTGCAGCCCATTGGAAATATAAAGAAGGTACTGTGAAAACAGACAATTTTGATGAGAAATTAACCTGGTTAAGGCAACTATTAGAATGGCAAAAGGATCTAAAAGATCCAAAGGAATTTATGGAAAGTCTAAAAATTGACCTGTTTACAGATGAAGTTTTTGTTTTTACACCTAAAGGGGATGTGATCAACCTGCCTAATGGTTCCACACCAATAGACTTTGCTTATAGGGTGCATACTGTTGTAGGCCACAGCTGTGTTGGTGCAAAGGTAGATGGGAGAATTGTACCTCTTGATTATAAACTGAAAAATGGTAATATAGTTGAAATATTAACTTCTACAAGTAGTAGTGGACCAAGTAGGGATTGGCTGAAAATTGTTAAAAGCAGCCAAGCAAAAAATAAGATCCGTCAGTGGTTTAAACGAGAAGATAGGGAGTTAAATATAGACAAAGGCAAAGAGATGCTAGAGAAAGAGGTAAAAAGACAGGGATTTAAAGTTGCAGATATATTAAAAGAGGATTGGTTGAAAACTGTAGCCAATAAATTGAGTTTGAATACTGCTGATGATTTATATGCTGGTCTAGGATATGGCAGTATAACCATATCTCAAGTAATGTCTAGGCTGAGGGAGTTATATAGGGAGCATTACCAAATTAAAGATGAAAAACCATATCTTGAAGGTAAAACTAAGGGCAAGCCTAGCCAGGTACAAAAAAGAAAATCTAGCCAAGGAGTTACTGTTAAAGGGGTGGACAATATTAAGGTTAGGTTTTCTAAATGCTGTAATCCTGTGCCTGGGGATGAAATAACTGGATATATTACTAGGGGAAGAGGTGTTTCTATCCATAGGACTGATTGTCCTAATATAGCTCATATAGAAGATAGGGAAAGATTTATAGAGGTAAGCTGGAATACAGATGAGAAGGGAGAATATCCAGCTGAAATACAAATACAAGCAGTAGATAGGACAGGACTTATTACAGAAATAACCCAGAAGATTAGCGATGCAAAACTTTCCTTGTCTTCCTTAAATGCTAGAACCAATAAAGAGAAATTGGTTATTATAAATATGACCTTAGAAATTAAGGGGATTGAACAGCTAAGGGATTTAATGAAAAAAATTAAAAAGATAAAAGGTATAATAGACGTTTATAGGGTAACAAGCTAAAGAAAGGACGATTAATATGAGAGCAGTAGTCCAAAGAGTAAAAAATGCCAGTGTGGAAGTAGATGGCAGTATTGTTGGAAAGATTGGCAAAGGCCTATTAGTATTTTTGGGAGTAGGTGAGGGAGACGATAATAAAGATTTAGAATATATGGTGGATAAAATTTTAGGCCTTAGAATATTTGAGGATAATAAGGGTAAAATGAATTTATCCCTATTAGATGTTGGAGGGGAGCTTTTAGTAATATCTCAATTTACTTTATATGGTGATGTTAGAAGGGGAAAAAGGCCTAGTTTTACTGCATCGGCTAATCCAGACTTGGCAGAAAGCTTATATGATGAATTTGTAGAAAGGTGTAAAGGAAAGGGAGTAAAAACTGAAAAGGGCATTTTTGGAGCTAATATGAATATAGAACTAACCAACTATGGACCTGTTACCATTTTGATAGATAGCAACAAGGTATTTTAGGAGGGATAGTATTGAAAGTATTAAGGATACCAGCAGGGATATATGCTGCCAATTGTTATTTGATTTATTCAGAGGAGAGCAAGGAAGGTATTGTTATTGATCCAGGTGGAGATGTGGATGATATTGTTGCCCAAATAGAAAAATTGGGATTAGATATAAAATATATAATTTTAACCCATGGGCATGCTGACCATATAGCGGGAGTAGAAGAATTAAGAGACTATACAAAAGCCCCTGTGGCAGTTCATAAGGATGATGAATATTTGTTGAAGGATGGGGACAGTAATTTTTCAAACCATATGGCAATGGGGACTGTTGAGTTTGAAGCAGATATCCTCCTCAATGATGGCGATATAATAGACTTTGGAGGATTAACTGCTGAGATAATCCATACTCCAGGCCATACTCCTGGAGGAATAAGCATAAAAATAGGAAACAATATTTTTACTGGAGACACCCTATTTGCAGGTTCTATAGGAAGGACTGATTTTCCCAGAAGTTCTTATAAGGACATAATTAGATCTATTAAGGAAAGAATAATAATATACCCAGATGATACTATTGTCTATCCAGGCCATGGACCATCCTCCACAATTGGAACTGAAAAGGAATCTAATCCATTTATTAAATAGTAGAATTATAGGCCATCTTTTGGGGCATCCTATGCCTTAGGAGGTGGCTTAATTGGGTAATAAAAAAAATATTTTTCATGGAAGGAATAAAAAATATATTGATTTACATGACATTTATGAGCTGATTGAAATGGGACTTGATAAAGAGGAGATATCAAAAGAATTAGGTGTATCCCAAAAATATATAAACCATATAATTAAGGATTATTATGAAGATTATTGAGGGGAATATTATGATATATATCTATTTAGAAGGTCATAATTTTAGATATGAAATATACGAACTGGTTAAAGTTTTCTCTTTTGATGAGGAAATAATTTTTGTTGATAATATAGATGATTATAAAGAGGGTATTTTAATAAAAAATAGAGTTTATGATTCCAATGGACAAGTAGGAACCATTACCCAGATATATGAAAATGATAAATTGGTATATGAGTCAATTAGGCACAGTATAGAAGATATTAAAATTGACAGAGGGGATTATGATAAGAAATTAAGGGTTTGTATAAAACAGGGTATATATGAGGGGTTAACTAAAATTTCCAGGGTAGAAGCTCCTTGGGGAATTTTAACTGGAATTAGACCTGTAAAAATAGTTCATAATTTAATAGATGATGAAGTGGATGATGACAGTATTTTAAATATATTAATAGAGGAATATAAGCTATATCAGGAAAAGGCTGAGTTAATACTTAATATAGGTAAAAAACAGAGGAAGTACTTATATCCTTTAGATGAGAATAGATTTAGCTTATATGTGGCCATCCCCTTTTGCCCTACAAGATGCATCTATTGCTCTTTTCCTTCTTGTAATATCAACAGGTATGGTCATTTGGTAGACAAGTATACAGATCATCTTATATATGAAATAGGTAAAATAGCAGAATTAATGGATACAAAGACTATATCTACAGTATATATTGGGGGAGGAACCCCTACTGCCATATCTAGTGATAATTTGGAAAGGATAATCAGATCTATTTATAGTAATTTTGGAAGAAACAATATTAAGGAAATAACCGTAGAGGCAGGAAGGCCGGATACAATGGATTATGAGATGCTAGAAATGCTTTATGCAAATGGGATAGAAAGGATAAGTATAAACCCCCAAACTATGAATGATAAAACCTTAAAAATTATAGGGAGGAAACATACAAGCCAAGATATAATAGATGTTTATTTCCAGGCAAAGGAAATAGGCTTTGATATAATAAATATGGATTTAATAATAGGCCTTCCTTCAGAAGGAGTAGGAGAGGTAAGGGAAACTTTAGCTAAATTAGAAGAATTAGATCCGGAAAATTTGACCGTCCATACCTTATCTGTAAAAAGAGGCTCCAAGTTCAGAGATACGATGGAAAAATACCAAATAGAAAGCCAAGAGGTTATAGAAAAGATGTTGGATGAAACTAGAATGTTTGCAAAAAAGATGAATCTAGAGCCCTACTATTTGTATAGGCAAAAACAGATAATGGGCAATTTTGAAAATATAGGCTATTCAAAACTGGGAAAGGAATGTATTTATAATATAATTATGATGGAAGAAAAAGAGACTGTAATGGCAGCAGGGATGGGAGCAGTATCTAAAATATTCTTTCCAAAGGAAAACAGAATTGAAAGGGTACCTAATGTGAAAAGTATAGAAGAATATTTAGGCCGAATTGATGAAATGATAGAAAGAAAGGCCAAAGTATTGACACTGTAAACTATATATTTTATAATGATAAAAAACATATGGAAACGATGATAAGGAAGAGTAGTTAAATCAATGGGCTATAGAGAGTCGGGGTGGGTGGAAACCTGATGCCTACATTTAACGAAGACACCTTTGAGTTAACAAACCTAGTTTGTTCGCCTTACCGCGTTATAGGTAATAGAGTGAGGTTAAACCTAATTAGGGTGGCACCGCGGGAATTATCCTCTCGTCCCTGATATTCAGAGATGAGAGGTTTTAATATTTTTAGGGAGGTTATATTATGAGAGAAAAAATGGGAAGTTTAAGAAGAACCCATATGTGTGGAGATTTGAGGGTAAGTAATGTAGGTCAAGAAGTTGTTTTGATGGGCTGGGTACAAAGAGAGAGAAATTTAGGTTCATTGATTTTCATTGACTTAAGGGATACCACAGGCATTTGTCAAATAGTGGTTGATAATACAGTTTCTGAAGAGATTTTTAAAAAGGCAGAAAAAGTAAGATCAGAGTATGTTTTAGCTGTTAAGGGGATGGTAAGGAAAAGGGAATCTATAAATAAGGAGATTCCTACTGGAGAAATAGAAGTGTTGGCAAAAGAATTAAGAATACTTGATCAAGCTGATACACCGCCTATATATATAAAAGATGATGATAATGTTTCAGAAAGTATGAGGCTAAAATATAGATATTTGGATTTAAGAAAGCCTTCTATGCAGAAGAATCTAAAGATCAGGCACAAAGCTGCAAAAGTGGTAAGGGATTTTTTAGATGAGAATAATTTTATAGAAATAGAAACCCCAATGTTAACTAAACCTACCCCAGAAGGAGCCAGGGATTATTTAGTACCAAGCAGGGTAAATCCAGGGGAATTTTATGCACTACCCCAATCACCTCAGCTAATGAAACAGCTATTGATGGTAGCTGGCATGGATAGATATTATCAAATAGTTAGATGTTTCAGGGACGAGGACTTAAGGGCCAATAGGCAGCCTGAATTTACTCAAATAGATATAGAGATGTCCTTTGTGGACATAGATGATGTGATAGAGATAAACGAAGGGCTATTATATAGATTGTTTAAAGAATTAAAAGGTATAGAGATAGAATTACCTATTCCCAGGATGACTTATAAAGAAGCTATGGATAGATTTGGGTTAGACAAACCAGACCTTAGATTTGGATTTGAGTTAGTAGATATTTCAGATATAGTTAATAAATCAGAGTTTAAAGTGTTTAGTGGAACCATTAATAAAGGCGGCTCCGTAAGGGGTATCAATGTTAAAGGATATGGAGATAATTTTTCTAGAAAGGATATTTCAAAATTAGAGGATTATGTGAAAACCTTTGGAGCTAAAGGGTTAGCCTGGATAAAGATAACAGAGGAAGGGGTAAGTTCCCCTATAGCTAAATTTTTGTCGGAAGAAGAATTGACCAATATTTTAAACAGGATGGAGGGAGAAGCAGGAGATTTATTATTGTTTGTAGCTGATAAATTGGATATTGTATATGCTAGCCTTGGCAACTTGAGGAATGAGGTGGCTAGAAGGCTGGATATAATTGATAAAGATGAGCTTAAGCTAGTTTGGATAACAGAATTTCCATTATTCGAATACGATGAAGAGGAAGGACGTTATGTAGCAAAGCATCATCCCTTTACTCATCCTGTAGAAGAAGATATAGATCTATTGGAGAC
>JAAYEM010000052.1 GCA_012728725.1 Tissierellia bacterium
GAGGAAGGATTCCTTCCTCTTTTTTATATCCCTTAATAGTCCTTATCTAATAGGAATAAAATAAATAGCAAAACTAACAAGTTTTCAATTAAGCCATCCTTACTTGAGCAAGATTTTATTTTTCCATTTCCTTCATATAAATCTTCCCTTTCATACTCATCAAAGAATAAATTCTGTAGATTGACTAAGCCAGCTCCTTGATTTTCCTTCTCTTCTTTTAAATCTATACAAGAATCCATCAGTTTTTTCTTGACATCCCTAGATGAAAGGGAGCCATGCTTATTCAATAGAAGGGCCACAGCTCCAGAAACCAGTGGGGTAGCCATAGATGTTCCACTTAAAGGCCTGTAGCCATCTAAATTAATATTAGATAAGGAATTGATATTTACACCTGGGGCTACCACATCTGGTTTAGCCAATCCTTCCCTAGTAGGCCCCCGGCTTGAAAAGTTGGCGATAGTATCATCAGATGGGTCTACAGTCCTTTTATGATCAACAGCTCCTACAGTAATTACATTAGGGCTAATGCCTGGGGAAAGTATGGTTTTGGGATTAGGCCCACTATTCCCTGCAGCAGCTACTACTATCAGTCCTGAATTATCGGCTATCTTTACAGCCTTGCATAGAGGATCCTTTGAGCAGCTGTTATTTGCAGGGCTTCCAAAGGAAAGGTTTAATATTTTGGTATTGTACTTTTCCCTGGTTTCAAGAACATAGGACAGGGCTGCCACTATATTTGAAGTAGTTCCACCTCCATTTTTGTCTAACGCCTTAATGGCCAATATATTGGACTCTGGTGCTATACCTGTATATTTTCCTCTGGAGGAATATCCATTTCCTGCTATAATACCAGCTACATGGGTCCCATGTCCATTATCATCATAGGGAGTAGATTTATTATTTATAAAATCTTTAAATCCAATTATTCTATTATTAGGCTTTGTTAAATCACTATGGGGAGCTACCCCTGTATCTATAACGGCGATAGTTATTCCCTTTCCCTTATACCCCAATTGATGGGGGAGTTGGGCCTTTGTAGTGGGCACCGATATATCTAATTGAGTAAATACTTTAGAATCAAAACTTATATACTCTATATCTGGACTATTGGCTAATCGATAGACATCCTCAGTAGTCAAATTGCAAGCAATTCCATTTATTATGGGTAAACTTAACTTTACTTCAGGGGATAAATCCATGATCATATTTTCTAAATGGGTATTTTCATTTTTAAATTGAACGATTACTGGCAATTCTTCATTAGACTGGGACATTATTTTAGCACTTAATATTGGACATATTTTCGTGTTAATTATTCTTTTCATATAACCACCTTCCTTGTTCTATACTATGCTGAGAAATTTTAAAATGTGTCTTATAAAAAAATTTACTGGTAAGAGAGGGAAAAATTATGATAATAGTTTAATTGATAATAATTAAAATTAGATTTTGTGTTATAATGTGTATTAATATACTGTTTATTTACAAAGGAGGGATTATAGTGTTTGCTGTAGACGGTGATAAGTTTGCCTTCATAAAACCATCTCTTGATGCCCATACACTAGGTATTAATTCAGCAGCTGAACTTTTGCGGGATTGTGGTTATAATGTAATAGTTGGTGATGAGACTATAGCAAAGGCACTCAATGATATTAGGTATGAAGTTAATAAGGAAATAATTTTAGATTGGATAAAGGGCAATAAAATTACCCAAATTGGAATAAGTTATAGGCTGGACCAGGATGATGCCGTAAATATTGTAGGTTATCTTATGAATACATTGGAAAGCAATGATATGCTACACTATCAAGGAGGTCCAATTAAATCGGTATTCTTTGCAGGACTACCAAAATCCTGTGAAATTATAGATAGACAATATAAAGGATTCATAAAGACCTTTAAGGGAGGAGAATCAGTCCGTGAAACCTTAGTTAATATGGGGGTACCTGAAGAAAGAATTCCCAAGTATATTATGGAAGGCAGCCTATATGATGATTTTAGAATGGAATTTGGAAAAGAAATAATAAAATCGGGTAAGCACCATTCTATGAAACCTGTAGATCGTGTAATCTATGATGATTATGGGACTATGAAGGATACCGTTGTTAAAAGGCTTGATGCAAATATGAAAACCTCCTTTATTCCATTGATGCGAGCCCATGTAGGGCCCTATTCATCCTCCGTTGATAGGCTTGATTCGGTGAAGGAGTTTATATCCTGGGCAAAAGATCTAGCTAAAACCAAGTATTTAGACATATTATCTATTGGTACTTCCCAATTAACCCAATCAAATTTTGGAGAAGATTGGGGAGATAGGCCTAATGGGGGTGGAGTTCCTATTAATTCACCGGAAGAATATAGGATGATATGGGAGGCATCTAGGCCTTTACTATTGAGGACATATGCAGGAACTAAAAACATACCCCAGCTAGCTCGGATCCATGAGGAGACCATCAATATTTGCTGGCATGCCCTATCCCTTTGGTGGTTTAACAAATTAGATGGTAGAGGACCCTATGATCTATACACCAATTTGAATCAACATATTGAAACTTTAAAATATATTGCTGAAACAGAAAAACCCTTCGAAGCAAACTTGCCTCATCATTTTGCTTTTAGAGGGGCAGATGACGTAACCTACATAGTGTCTGCTTATTTAGCTGCAAAACTAGCTAAGAAGATGGGAATTAAAACCTTTATATTGCAAAATATGCTAAATACTCCCAGACCTACCTGGGGAATACAAGACCTGGCTAAATCCCGGGCCATGCTTACCTTGATTAGGGAATTAGAGGATTCAAACTTTAGGGTTATATTACAACCAAGGGCAGGACTAGATTATTTCAAACCAGATTTAGAGGAAGCTAAAATCCAATTAGCTGCCGTAACTGCCTTGATGGATGATATAGAGCCCCAGGATGAATCTAGTCCACCAATTATCCATGTGGTAAGCTATTCAGAAGCATCCCATTTAGCTACACCAGATATTATCAATGAGAGTATACAGATAACCCAGTATTCATTACAGGAGTACAGGAAGCTAAGACGGGATGGAAAAATAGAGGATATGGGCAGAAATATAGATGTGAAAGAACGGATGTTGGAATTATTGGATTCGGCAAGGACCATCATTTCTGGAATTGAAAAATATGTAGACAATACCTATTCTGCAGAAGGTTTTTATAAGATATTTGGAGCAGGCTTCTTACCAACTCCATATTTATGGGGAGAAACGGAAGAGTTTAAACATGCAAAAGCTTGGCAAACAAGGTTGGTTAAGGGTGGCGTGAAAATAGTAGATAAGGATGGCAATATTGTATCATCTGAAAAAGTGGTGGAGCATGCAAAGGAGAATTTAGAAGAAGTAGAATATAACCTAAAACAAAAATATAGTATAAAAGACAAATAGAGCCAAACTCTATTTGTCTTTTTTTCTAATACTTAACTTATACAATTCTCCTACTACTAAAGGTAAAAACGAATGTAGTAAAACTACTTGCCAGTCCTTAAAGTTTAAAGGATGGGTATGGAAAATTCCTTGTAAGAAGGGCACATATATAACTACAAGTAGTAATATAAAAGAAAGTGTTGTTGCATAGGTTAATGTTTTATTGGAAAACACCCCTATTTCAAATATAGTATGGTTTTGGGATCGGCTAGAGTATGCCCTTAATAATTCTGCTGTAATTAAAGTTGCAAAGGTTATAGTCCTTGCTATAATCAAACCATGGGAACCATAACTTTTAAGGCCCCACCTATATGCAAGTAGAGCAGCTAAAGCAATAGCACCACTTTGGAATAAAATTGCTTTAACCATATCCTTATCTAGAATAGGCTCATTAGGATCCCTTGGAGGGATCTTCATTATTTCAGGCTCTCCCTTTTCCATACCTAAGGCCAAGGCTGGGAAACTATCGGTTACTAGATTCAACCATAACAATTGAATAGGTAATAGGGGAACTTCCAGTCCAAACAAAATACTTAAAAATACTATTAATATTTCACCTATATTACAGGATAATAGGAAGAATACAAATTTTTTAATATTGCTATATATTATCCTGCCTTCCTCTACAGCTGCCACAATACTAGCAAAATTATCATCTGTTAGGATAAGTTCCGCAGTATTTTTTGCTACGTCTGTACCGGTAATGCCCATTGAAACCCCAATATCAGCCCTTTTGAGGGCTAAGGCATCATTGACTCCATCTCCTGTCATGGCTGTAATTTCACCGTTAGCCTTTAATGCATTTACTATTCTTACCTTATGCTCTGGTGAAACCCTAGCATATACCTTCTTTTCCTTTACCAATTCCTTGAATTCTTCATCAGATATATTATCCAATTCACTACCCATTATAGCTTGCCTTTCATCATCTACCATGCCTAAATCCTTAGCGATGGCATAGGCGGTTTCTTTATAGTCTCCAGTAATCATAATGGTTTGGATTCCCGCTTCTTTACAACGCTTGATGGCTTCTTTAGCTTCCTCCCTTGGAGGATCTATCATGCCTACCAGGCCTACAAATATCATGTCATCTTCAATATTTTCTGAAGAAATTATATCAGGTAATTGATCATACTCTTTAAAAGCAAGGGCAAGAACCCTCAAGGCACTTCTAGAAAAAGTACTATTTACATCTAATACTTCCTTCTTTAATTGTTGGGTTAAGGGAACTTTTTCCCCATTTATATATATGCTGCTACATTTGCTAATTACTATATCTGGTGCTCCTTTAGTTAGGGATACCAATTTATTGGGAATGAAGTTTTCATGGATTGTTGTCATCATCTTCCTTTGGGAGTCAAAGGGTATCTCTTCTATCCTTGGGAATTTTTTATTTATTTCATCCTTACAGATTCCACCTTTACCTGCTAATGTAACTAGGGCTCCTTCCGTTGGGTCTCCTAGGATCCTATAACCTTCCTCTGTTTTATCTAACATGGAGTCGTTACAGAGAATACCAATTGATAACAGGGTATTAAGGTTAGTGGAATCACTTAAACTTATAGGTGAACCATCAATTTTAAACTCCCCTTTAGGTTCATAACCTATACCGGTAACATCTATTACTTTTCCATCGGTGTAGGCCTTTACTACAGTCATTTCATTTTGGGTTAAGGTTCCAGTCTTATCTGAGCAAATGGTGGTAGTACAGCCCAATGTTTCTACTGCAAGGAGCTTCTTTACTATGGCATTACGTTTAACCATCCTATTCATACCTAGGGCCAAAACTATAGTTACTATTGCAGGTAAACCTTCCGGTATGGCTGCTACAGCTAAGGAAATGGCTACCATAAACATTTCTAATATGTTTCTACCTTGGAGTATTCCAATTCCAAATACCAGTCCGCACACTAGAATACAAGCAATGCCTAAATATTTGCCCAGCTGGTTCAGTCTTTTTTGTAGGGGAGTAGCTTCTTCTTCGTAGGTTTGAATCATAGAGGCAATTTTTCCAATTTCCGTGTCATGGCCAGTTGCCACTACAATTCCTTTACCCCTGCCGTAGGAAACTATGGTAGAGGTATAGGCCATATTTTTTCTGTCCCCTAAAGCTACTTCCTCTTCAAATATAGTATTGGAATCCTTTTCTACAGGTACTGACTCCCCAGTTAAAGAAGCTTCTTCAATTTTTAGATTAGAACTTTCAATTAATCTTAGATCTGCAGGTATTATATCTCCTGATTCTAGTACTACCAGATCTCCTGGTACTAGAGTATTAGCTGGAACTACTCTTATTATTCCCCCTCTTATCACCTTTGCATTGGGGGCTGCCATCTTTTGCAAGGCTTCCAAGGCTTTTTCAGCCCTGCCCTCTTGATATAATCCTAGTAGACCATTGATAACCACTATAGCCAATATAACAACAGCATCTGTCTTTTCTCCAACCATATAGGATATGATACTGGCAATAAATAAAATAATTATAAGAAAATCGTTAAATTGAGCTATAATTTTAGACAATAAACTTTTCTTCCCCATCTCTTCCAACTCATTATAGCCATATTTTTTTAGACGATTTTCTGCTTCATCTTGGGAAATACCATTATATAGGTGGGTATCTAATTCAGAAGCTAATTCTTCCCTGTCTTTTTTATACCATTCCATAAAACATCCTTCCTTTCTATTTTAAATTAGTATGCCACTAGGGTTATAAAAATAAATCCTTACTTATGACTTTGTGGTAATGGTTGAATAACAGTAGTAAAATTGTTAAAATGTATATGGAAAACAAAAAGACCTTTGTTTGGATAATTCCAAACAAAGGTCTTGCTTCCTAATGCTTTAGGATAGTTAGCCGGGACTAATCCGAACTGACGACTAACTATATTTAAGCTACTCCCCTTTGTTGAAATTAATTATATATTATTTAATGATAAAATTCAATAGTTTATTTGGCAATTTATTATGGAAGGGAAAATAAGGAAAATATTGTCATATATCTTTATCAATTATTCTATTATTGCAAATAAGAAGCTATTTAGGTTCCAAATACAGGTTTGACAAGTTTAATGGATTATTAGATAATTTAGGCATGGGGATAGTATAGAGATTTTACTGGTGAAGGAGCTTGCTTTCAATAGATTTGACTTGAATACTAGACAATTATTATATAAATGGAGTGATATGTGTGGATAAAAAAATATTGGTGGTAGACGACGAGAAATCCATTGCAGATATTGTAAAATTCAATTTAGAGAATGAGGGATATAAAGTTGAATTAGCCTATGATGGAGAAGAAGCTATGGACAAGGTATATGAGGTATTGCCAGATTTGGTGATTTTGGACATTATGATGCCTAAAAAGGATGGATTTCAAGTCCTAAAGGAGATTAGAAGGGAGTTTAAAATTCCCGTTCTTATGTTAACCGCAAAGGAGGAGGAAGTGGACAAGGTTTTGGGGTTAGAACTAGGGGCTGATGATTACATAACTAAACCCTTTAGTATGAGAGAGTTAATAGCCAGGGTAAAAGCTAATATTAGAAGAGTTGAATTTTCTAATGGAGATTTGAGTAATAATGATGATGTATTGATAATCAATGATTTATATATTGATTTAAACAAGTATGAGGTTAGAAAAAGAGGGCAGGTAATAGATCTTACCCTTAGGGAATTTGAATTGTTAAAGTTTTTAGCTTCAAATGTGGAGCAGGTATTTACCAGGGAGCAGTTATTGGAAGAGGTTTGGGGATATGAATATTATGGGGATATACGAACAGTAGATGTAACCATTAGGAGACTGAGGGAAAAAATTGAGGACAAGGATGGGGAATATAAGTATATAATGACTAAAAGAGGAGTAGGATATTATTTCAGGAGGGCTTAGTGGATGTTTGCAAGTATTAGGTGGAAATTTATCATAGTATATTTTTTGTTAGTCTTTATAGCAATGGTAATAGTTGGAGTTTTTATAATACGGAGTTTTGAATCTCAACAATTGGAAAACAGGACTAACACTATGGTAAAACAGATAGAAACTTTAATCAGTACCTCCAGTTATTTGTCTGAAGATGATTGGAGTCAGGTTAGCGAAGAGATCCAAAAAACCTTGAATGAATGGAGATTTGATGGAACTGAAACCCTCTATGTAATCTATAATGAAGATATTCCCAAAATAATAGCCTCCTCCTATAGCAACTATGAAGATATAAAGGGCCATAATGCCCTGGCCTATAAATTTTTTGATCCTACCCTAATCCTGAAAGCTTATGATGGAGACAGAAGCGAAGGAATTATTAGGGATATGAATGAGGGTACAGTATTTAAGCATTTGGCCTACCCTGTTTTGGATGAGGTGGGACAGGTAAAAGGTGTCCTTTATATGACTGCCGATCTTAAGGATGTATATAAGACTATAGATGATTCTAAGATAATTTTAACCAGTGCAACGGTATTGGCATTGGGAATAACTGTAGTATTGGGCTTTTTAATAGCTAGCAGCATCACAGGCCCCATTAGAGATGTGACAAAAAAGGCTGAAAAGATGGCCAAGGGTGACTTTGATCAGTTTGTAGAAGTAAAATCAGATGATGAAATAGGCCAATTGGCCAATATGTTTAACTATCTGACCTTAAAGTTAAAGGATACCATCCAGGAGATGGATTTGGAAAGGAGTAAACTAGATACCATATTCAATTACATGGCAGACGGTGTTGTAGCAATAGATGTGGAAGGGTATATTATACATGCTAATCCTATTGCCATTAATATTTTAGAATTGGATGAGAATATTAGTGAGGATTTGGATAATAAAGTGGCCTTTCCCATGGGAAAAATAAATTTAAAAGAGTTTGACTATGGGGATTTATCAAGTCTTGAAGGGGATCAGATTGTAGAGATAAATAATGTTATTTATAGACTTAAATACGCCCCCTTTCGTAATGAAAAAAATGATATTGGTGGGGTAATAATTGTGTTCCAGGATATAACGGAGCAGCATAAACTGGATAATATGAGGAAGGAATTTGTGGCCAATGTATCCCATGAACTAAAAACTCCTATAACCACCATTAAATCCTACACGGAAACCTTAATGGAGTATAAGGATTTAGATGAAGAGCTTTCGAGAAAGTTCCTGTCTGTAATCGACAATGAATGCGATAGGATGGCCCGAATAGTCAGGGATTTACTTCAACTATCTAATTTGGACTATAATAAGACTAAATGGGATATGAGGGAACACTCTATAGAAAAATTGATTAAAGATGCCTGTTTAAAATTGGATTTTTCTATTAAGGAAAAGAATCAAGAACTGAGTTTAGAAATAGATGAAAACATTCCAAATATTGTAATAGATAAGGATGGTATAGAGCAGGTTATACTAAATATAATGTCCAATGCAATTAAATATACACCCAATGATGGGAAAATAAGTGTTACAGCTAAGGAGTCTGATTCCAATATAATAATAACGGTAAAGGATAATGGGATAGGCATACCTGATGAGGATAAAGACAGGATATTTGAAAGGTTTTATAGGGTGGATAAGGGTAGAAGCAGAGAATTAGGGGGTACAGGTTTGGGCTTATCCATTGCTAAACAGATAGTAGAAGCCCATGGAGGGGATATAACATTAAAATCTGAATACAATAAAGGAACAGAGGTAAGCATTATCCTTCCTATAGTGGCTGAGTCTGTAATTTAAATTTAATTACCTTGTAATACTTCTGTAATATACTTAATATATAATGAAAACGGTCCCATAGTAGGGTATAGGAGGTTGGAAGCATGTGGAAGAAGTTATTAGCTATATTATTGGTTTTACTAGCAGTCTTTTCAATATCAAAGGTTGGATATACAGCTTCAGTTAATAATAAATCTAGGTATCAGGTTATTACACCAGAAAAGGATTATTCTGCCACTAAGAAAAAAACCGTATTAATATCTGGAAAAGCACCTCAGGGAACTGAAATTATAATTGAGGTGTATAATGCAATAGATTTAACTGGCAAGAATTATTCCTTAACTAGATTACCTAAGGATGAGGATTATGTTCTGGTTTCCAGTAAGACTATTAAGTCTGGAGCAGCAGGTTTTGGAGAAGAAATAGAATTAATTCTTGGAGTTAATAAGATAGTGGTTAAATTTAATGTAAATGGTGTACCCTCTGTAGAGAAGATTTTCTATTATTATGAGGTAGAGCGAGCTGTGGAGGCTCTTAAAAATCCATCCATATTATATTCTACTAACTGATATACCAAGATAGGGAGATGATCATATTGACTAGAGAGAGGATTAAAACTTTTCTGCTCCTATCTTTGGTATACATTAGTCTTTTTTTGACAAGGAAATTATGGATAGAAATGCCTTATCAGATAATGCCCCTTTTTCAGAAAGAGGAGATAAGCTCTACTAACTACTTATTTGCAGATATGATAAAACCAAATAAGTATCTATTAAATTTTGATAATAAAAATCATACAATTTTTTTTAATGACCACAATAATAATCTATGGACAAGCACCCGTTCTTTTCTGGCAGATGTTCTGTCTTCTGATAATATAAAGACTGAATTTTTAACTGATGAAGAATTTTCGGCCTATAACAATATGAAGTCCATAGTTTTTTATTTTCCAGAAAAGTTTAATTCTTATCTGTTAGCCCGGTCCTTGAATATAGCCAAGCCCAATAGCATCCCAGAAAGGATTCCAACCATAGAAAGCATATATTGTTATCTAGGCAGGGGAGAACCCTATGTGGTATTTAGTGAAGGGAAAAGGCATTTAAAGGTTTATAATCTCAATATTGACATGAAGGATATAAAGGACATAGTAAATGATATAGAAAGAAGGGGAGATTATACCAATTATTACAGCATGAAGGAAGCTTTAGGTATAGATAATGATATCTATATCCCAATAAATATGTCAAAGACTATGCCTTTAATCTATGTGGAAAATGAGCTGGATGTAGATGATATAGATGGAATAAGGGAGATTGCAGAAGCTTTTTTTGATAAGGATATAGAATATTTAAGGGAGATCATTGAAGGAAATGGGTCCATATTGTATATATATGACCAAAGGGTTTTAAAGATTTATCAAAATGGCCTATTGGAGTATTTTCATCCCTTGGAGGCTCCAGTTAGGGAAAGGAATCTTTATATAAGTTTAAATACAGCTGCAGAATTTTTATCTCAACATATTGGGGTTCCCAAGGATCTGTATATATCCAAAATTGAAGAGATTGAAGCGGAAGAAGATTTAGGTTATAGGCTCACCTTTAAATATAGGATAGGGGGAATGCCTGTAATACTAGGAAATCCAAATATAGAGGATTTCATACAGATAGATGTATTCAATAACTATGTTAGAAATTATAAAAGGTTTATGAGAAAGGCTATGTATTTGACACCTTTTAATAGGATGGACAATAGTTCAATATTATCGGCTTTTGATATTATAAATATGGATATGAATTATGAACTACTGGAAAAGGTCTATATAGAGGATAATGGATTATCAATAGAGGGAATAAATAGGGAAGAGTTGAAAGATCAGGTTCTATCTTCTATAGACAATATTGCTTTGGCATATTTAGATCCATGTACAAAGAAGAAGGAAGAGAAATTAATTGGAGTATGGTTGATACAGGTTGGAGATGGAATCTATGCTTTTGACGTATATAGGGGGAATTTGATATTTGTACGAAATAGCTGATAGCTTGGATGGTGGAAATTATGGATTGGTCAAAGGCTAAAACAATTTTAATAATAGCATTTATAATAACCAATATATTATTAGTATATGTGATAAAGGTAGAGGAAAGTAGTAGTGAACCTACCCTTACTGATGAATTTATAGAGGACGTAGTAGAACTATTGAAAGATAAAAACATATATATTGATACTGAAATCCCTAAAGAAATTCCCCATTTAAATGTTATGACAGTAGAATACGAAAATATCAGCCTAGAAGAGTTGAATGAAAACTATTTTGATAATGCTGGTAATATCAATTTTAATGATGATAGCCTTGGCCATATTGAAAAGGGAGAACAATCTATTTTATTGATGAATAATAGGCGGATAATATATGAAAATAGGGAAGACAGAGAATTATATAAGGATTTAGATAGGGATAAGGCTATTGACTTGGCAGAGGAATTTATAAGGAAGGGAAAGTTTGATAGCTCTGATATGAAGCTTACCTTTGTAAAAGAGGATGGGGGAGTTTTTTATTTGGAGTATTCAAAGGTGTATATGGACACTTTGGTGGAAAGGGCCTTTACCAATCTACAGATAGATAAAAGGGGAGTAAGGAGATTTGAAAGATTGTGGCTGAAGGAAATAGATATTGGGGAAACCCAAATATACATTAATACCGCTCCTAAATCTTTACTTACCCTGCTCAGCATGGAAGAGATATATGGTAAAACCATTACAGACATTTCCCTCTGTTATTATTTTGATCCTCAAAGGCATGAGTATTTAGATGAACCTGGAAGGGCAAAGCAGGGAAATGCAATTCCGGCATGGAGAATTCAGTTTCATGATGGATATAAGGTATATATAGATGACTACTAACAGGAGAATCCCTGGATTCTTCTTTTTTTATTTTGTATGCTATAATATAGCTATAGTATAGTGGAAAATGATTGTATGGAGGATATAGCAATGGGAATAAAATTTTGTTCTTTAGTCAGTGGTAGTAGCGGTAATTGTACTTATATGGAAACGGATAGGACCAGAATATTAATAGATGCAGGACTGAGTGGGAAGAGGATAGAGGGACTATTGAAATCTATAGATGTTTGCCCTACTACTATAGATTACATATTGGTGACCCACGAGCATATAGATCATATTAGAGGGGCAGGAGTTCTTTCTAGAAAGTATGATATACCTATTATTGCCAATAATAAGACCTGGATGGCCATGGAGAAGACTATAGGAGAAATAAAGGAGAGTAATATAAAGGTAATAGAATCGGATAAGGATTTTATATTAAGGGATTTAGGGATTCATCCCTTTAGAACATTTCACGATGCTGCTGAGCCAGTAGGATACTGTATTTATCATGGAAATACTAAAATAAGTATTATTACAGATACCGGCTGGGTAAATGATTATATAAAGAATAAAATAAAGAATTCATCCCTCTATTTAATAGAATCCAACCATGATGTAGACATGCTGAAGAAAGGAAGTTATCCTTGGCATTTAAAAAGAAGAATACTAAGCCAAAATGGGCATTTATCTAATGAAGATGCAGGAAAGGTTTTGTCAGAGCTTTTGACGGGAAAGGGGGAGATGGTATTATTAGGCCATCTCAGCCAGGAAAACAATACCCCATCCCTTGCCCATAAAACAGTCAAGGAATGTATTGAAAGTTATGGAATAGATACATTAAGGGATATAGTTTTAGAATTGACCTACAGGCATAGGCCTACCAAAATCTATACTTTATAATAGATGGGAGGAATCATATTGTATTTTGAAAGACCGCCTAGAAGGAGAAGTCCATTTTCCTATTTTATAGTTGGATTAATTGGGGCTATTATTGGAGGTATAATCAGTGCATATATTGCTCCAGTCTACCTTTATGGGAAAATTATACCTACACCAGCCATATTTAAAAGGGAAGCAACCCCCAGTCCTAACATAGGGCAGCAAATAAATATTACCCCCACTGATGATATATCAGCAGTGGAAGCGGTAGATAAAAAGGCCATGAGTTCAGTAGTAGGTATAACTACTGTCCAAGTCCAGCGGGGATTTTTCTGGGAAAGGGAAGTTCCCGGTGTAGGTTCTGGGGTAATTGTAGATCCAAATGGATATATACTTACAAATTCCCATGTGGTAGCTGATGGAGAGGCAAGGCAGATCAACGTCCTATTTGAAAATGGGGATACGGCTCCAGGAACGGTATTGTGGAATGATGCCGCACTGGATTTAGCCGTTATAAAGGTAGAGGCAAAGGGGTTGCCAGCTGCTGATTTAGGGGATTCGGATGCCCTAGAGGTGGGAGAATTGGCTGTAGCTATAGGAAATCCTTTAGGACTGGATTTTCAAAGGACTGTTACCTCTGGTGTAATTTCAGGCTTAGATAGGACTATAAGGGTTAGCCAATACAATGTTTTAGAGGGATTAATACAAACGGATGCATCCATCAATAGGGGAAATAGTGGAGGCCCCCTTTTAAACAAAAAAGGTGAGGTTATAGGAATCAATACAGTAAAGATTGGAACCCAGGTAGGGGAAGGATTAGGATTTGCAATTCCCATCAATGTGGCTAAGCCAATAATAGAGGAGATAATCAAAAAAGGCCATTTTAAGGTGGTATATCTAGGTATTGCAGGAACTGAAGTGGAAAGATACGAAAGGGAATGGGGGGTTAATTTAAATTTAGATAAAGGGATTATAATATTGGAAATATCTCCAAACACCCCGGCTGATAGGGCGGGACTTAGGCCAGGAGATATAATTTTAAAGATAGATAATCAGGAAATTGAAAATATTAATCAGTTAAAAAAAATATTATATAAATACAAAAAAGATGATAAGGCCAAATTAACGGTTTTCAGAAACGGTAAACAAATAGGAGTAGATATTGTATTTACAGAGGTGAGATAGGTTTAAACCTTGTAAAACATCAAGTTTTATAAAGGGAATATTTATTACATATACTAAATAGGAATATCCCCTTTGTTAATCTATTAATACTTGTGGAGTTGATTATATGTATACCGTTTGTAATGAGCATTTAGAAAATGCCATTGAGGATTTTGTAGAAACCTATGAACAGCCACCAGATATATATGAGTTAGAAAAGGTTTCCTTTACCGATTGGGCCAGCCCTCATACCTGTAATTATTGTGATAGGATGCCTAAGTACTTAGTTGTTTGATTTATTTAAGGAGGGATATTGTGGAAGTTTTTTACTTAGGAAGGATACCCATTAAGTCCTGGGCTAGGGAGGTGGAAAAGGAGGCACTGGATCAAGCTATTAACCTTTCCAATTTACCCTTTGCCTGTTCCCATATAGCTCTAATGGCCGATGTCCATACTGGTTTTGGTATGCCAATAGGCGGAGTTTTAGCCTCAAAAGGTGTAATAATCCCTAATGCTGTAGGGGTTGATATAGGATGTGGAATTATTGCAGCTAAAACGGATATAAAGGGGATGGATTCACGTGAGATTGGAAGGGTGGTAGATAGGGCCCACAGAAACATACCCTTAGGCTTTAATCATCATAAAAAACCTAGGGACTGGGTTGGCTTTGATAATCCACCTAATATAAAGGTAATACTGGAGGAAATGGATTCAGCTAGATATCAGCTGGGGACCTTAGGAGGAGGAAATCATTTTTTAACCATGGAAAAGGGCAGTGATGGCCATGTATGGTTAATGGTTCATTCAGGTAGCAGAAATTTTGGATACAAGATAGCAGAATATTATAATAAAATTGCTGAAAAATTAAATGAAAAGACCAAATTAGTCCCTCCAAAACAGGATTTGGCTGGTCTTTATTTGGATTCAGAAGAAGGACAAGAGTACTTTATAGCTATGAACTATGCCCTTGATTTTGCAAAAGAGAATAGGAGGCAATTGTTGGAGCAATTTTATGATATATTTAGGGAGGCTACAGGGTCCGAAAAAATATTGGAAAAGGTAAGTATACACCATAACTATGCATCTATAGAGACCCATTTTGGAGAGAAGGTTATTGTTCACAGGAAAGGGGCTATAAGAGCTGAAAAGGGTGAGTTAGGAGTTATACCTGGCTCCATGGGAACCCCATCCTATATAGTTGAGGGTTTAGGCAATCCAGAAAGCTTTAAATCCTGTTCCCACGGTGCTGGTAGGGTTATGTCAAGAAGACAGGCTAACAGGACCATAACCAAAGAAATGGCAGATCAGGCTATGGAGGGCATAATCTATAAGGGCTGGAAGGGAGATTTTTCAGAAGCACCTATGGCTTACAAGGATATAGAGGAGGTTATGAAAAACCAAAAAGATCTAGTAAAGCCTTTGGTAAAGTTGGAACCTTTAGGTGTGATTAAGGGATAGATTTTATATTAATTTCTTCTCCTTTTGGTATAATAATATCTATAGCATCAAACATAAGGAGGAAAAATATGAGATTACTGATAGTAAATGATGATGGAATATATGAGAAGGGGATCCAGAAGCTGGCTCGGGAATTGGAGAAGGACTATGAATTAACTATTGTTGCACCGGAGAATCAAAGAAGTGCTCAAAGCCATGCTATTACATTGGAAAAATCTTTAATTGTAAAGGAAGTAGAATTGGAGGGAATTAAGTCTAAGGCATACAGTGTGTCGGGAACTCCTGTTGATTGCGTAAGGGTGGCTTTAGATAAATTAGTAAAGGAACCAGTAGATCTAGTAATATCTGGAGTAAATGCGGGACTAAATGTAGGTTTGGATATATTGTATTCTGGGACGGTATCTGCGGCCATTGAAGCTCATATGTATAAGATTCCTTCCATTGCCCTATCGGCTAAATGGGATAATGGAAAAATTAATTATGATTTAGCAGTAAATTTTGTAAAAGATCTATTAGAAAAATCTAAGGAACAGATTATAAAAAATAATATTATATTAAGTATCAATACCCCCTTATTAGAAGAGGACCAAATTAAAGGGGTTAAGGTTTGTAAAATTGGTGGA
Organism: Tissierellia bacterium; assembly: GCA_012728725.1. GTDB lineage: Bacteria > Bacillota > Clostridia > Tissierellales > Tepidimicrobiaceae > JAAYEM01. The sequence continues at coordinate 16,139 of JAAYEM010000052.1, forward strand.
ATAGTATATGATTATTACTATATGGAAGATGGAAAAGTAAAGGGAGAATCAACTTTAAGGATAGATGGAAGAAGGCAACATGGCCCAGAGGAGGATACTGATAGGTATTATATATCTAAGGGTTATATAACCATAACCCCTCTGCATTATGATTTAACCAATTATGATCTATTGGAGGAAGTTGAAAGCTGGTTGTAGATACTTAAGGAGTATCTGCAACTTTTTGTTTATGAAAATGTATAATTATGGATAAATGGTAAGGAGAGAAGGATGGATATAACTATAATAGCAGTAGGAAAAATTAAAGAAAAGTATATGGTACAGGCAGTTAAGGAATATTCCAAACGCCTTTCCAGGTACTGCAATCTTAATATTATAGAAGTGGAAGATGAAAGGGCCCCAGAGAATTTAAGCCCAAAACAGATGGAGATGGTAAAGGACAAGGAGGGTAAAAGGATCCTATCCAAGATTCCCCCTAGTGGGTATGTTATTTCCTTAGTGATAGACGGGAAAAGCCTGTCCTCTGAGGAATTATCGGCTAAAATGGAAGAATTGATGATAAATGGGATAAACAATATAACCTTCATAATTGGTGGCTCCCTAGGCTTATCTCAAGAGGTTATAGATAGGAGTAATTTTAAGCTGTCCTTTTCAAAAATGACCATTCCCCATCAATTGATGAGGATTATATTATTGGAGCAAGTATATAGGGGGTTTAAGATTATGAGGGGAGAACCGTATCATCGCTAATACATGACTCCGAAAATTCATGTGTTATGGTTAGAAGTAGGAAGACATAACACAGGACGGAGGGAGTCAATATGGGTAAGATTGCAATTTACACTAGACTTTCATCTGCAAAACAAGCGGCAGAAGACAGATATTCATTGGCTGTTCAAAAGGAAAAATGTATTTATTATCTTAAATCACAAGGCTACAAAGAAGAAGATATGATTTTCTTCGAGGATGCAGGAATAAGTGGAACCACGATAGAACAGCGTGACGAACTAAAAGAACTACTTAGACAAATTCAAGAACCAGACAGTGATATAGAAGGTATTTGTTGTTACGATTTATCAAGAATAAGCCGTTCAATAAGTCATACTTTGGATATTTTTAAACTATTAAAAGAAAACCAGTTAAAATTGTACACAGTAGATGGTGCATTTCAGGGAGATATCAATAGTCAAACATCAAAGATTATGATTTCTATTCATAGTATGTTAAACGAGTTGTTCATTGACCAGTTGCGTGAGCGGGTAAAGGCAGGTTTAGAAAAATCCGTGGAGGCCGGCAATTACTATGGTGGCCCTGCACCGTATGGTTATCGATACGAATTTTATTCTACAAATCAGCAAGAAAATAAAGATTTTAAGC
>JAAYEM010000053.1 GCA_012728725.1 Tissierellia bacterium
ATGAAAGGGAAAATATAGACCTATCCAAGGCAGTAGACATAGAGATTGCAGTCAAGGATATAAACAGCCTAAACTATTATGAGGCCAAGGTGGAGGATTTGGTAGATAATACCTTCTATATATCCTCCATTAAATTAATTCCATCTTCTAATACCTTTAATCTACTGTGGAATCTAGAAGGTATCCTATACTACGAAGATACCCAGGAGGAGATACCCATAGATATAGTGAAAATAGGTGGGTATGCCCTATCCTTTTGCCTTAGCAAAAATATGGCAGCAGGCATCCCCTGTGGAAGGGTATTCAAGCTAAAGGTCCTATTTGAGGATTATGATATAGATATTACCGGGACTATTATAAAAAGGTATAATCTAGGCTCCTATGTATATTTTGACCTACAATATACCAATATACCAGATGTCAAAAGGGATGCCATATATAGGCAGCTGTTTAGGAAGCAGATAGAGCTTAGAAAATCCATATGTGAATACAAAAAAGATCCAAACAAAGCCTTGGCTTAAGGGACATTCAATTAGAAAAACTCCGCTGTATAGCGGAGTTTTTATCTATAGCTTTTAAACTGAGGGTCCCTTTCATAGGCCCTAATTATAATGGGTATTAATATAATCTGTATTATAATTCCAGGTAATGATACTAGGGTAATCCCCTTTATATAGGCATCAATAGGCGGCAGGGGAATACCAAATCCCTTTGCCAAAACCAGCACTGCCAAGGCAGCTATTATCCTGCCAATAATCATAGTAAATATTAATGAAGGCAGCAGGGTCATCTTAATCCTTCTATATAATAATCCAGATATGAGTCCATATACGGCTAGCTCTATTATCATTATCCAAAGGATTGGTGTAGGTGGCATTCCAGTTATGGCATGATTTAAAACAGGTAACAGTACACCCAGTATAAATCCTAAAGTAGGTCCAATTATCAGGCCTGCTATCAGTACAGGAATATGCATGGGAAGAAAAACACTTCCATCTATTCCACTTATATGTATAATGGTTGGAAGTATGATGCCTATAGCCAATAATACTGCAGCTGTTGCCAAATCCTTTGTTCTAAATCTCATATATTATCCCCCTTCTAAAATTTATCCGCCGGCATAGCCAGCCTTGAGAAATATCTCATTTGTTTGGGACACATCCCCAATATAATTCATTATACAATTATTTGGCCTATTTTCCAATAGGTTCTTATCCCTATCCCATAATATAACTTGCAAGTACCCCCATATTAGTGTAAATTAATATTATGAATTAAAACACAAGACTTGGAGGAGTAGACATGTTATTCACTGTATTATTGTTATTAAAGATACTGCTATTTATGAATTTAACTAAGGTTAAATATAATGGGCCTATTATATTTACCATTAGTTCACTTATAATATTATTTTTATTTAGTATCATCTATTTCAGCAAGATTAGGAGAAAAGGGATTGCCGCCTTTGTTTTTTACTGCATTATTTCTACTATTATGTTCGTAGATGTAATGTATTATACCTATTTCAACTCCCTACCATCAGTGGTAATGCTAAAGCAGTTTAATCAACTGGGAGCAGTAGGGGATAGTATAAAGGATATACTGACCTTTAGAAATATTCTATTCATATTGGACATACCCTTTATTATCTTATACCTTTATAAGAGGAGGTCTAAACTGGTAGAGACGAAAAAATACAATAAGTATATTAGCTGGGGGATACCTTGGGCCCTGGCCCTGGCCCTAGCATCCATTATGGTATTCCTCATTAGGGTAGACCTATTTGGCCCGGTAACCAACCAAGAAATATTCACCTACCATGCTAAGGATATTAAGAGGGCCATACTAGGTGAAGAGGAGGTTGCCGAAGGGGTAGCTATATTTACCCAGGAGGACCTGGAGGAATTATTGGAAAGGTCTAAATTAAAGGAAGGAAAATACACAGGCATAGGCAAGGGAAAAAATCTAATAGTTATCCAGGTGGAAGCACTACAGAACTTTGTAATAAACCACTTCTACTATGGACAAGAGATAACCCCAAATCTAAATAGATTGATAAGGGAGCAGGGCTCCATATACTTTGACAACTATTTCCAGTTAATAGGAAGGGGCAATACCTCCGATGCAGAATTTGTAACCAACAACTCCCTATATCCTTCCATGGAGGAGCCCACCTATGAACAGTATGAGAAGAATACCTTCTATGGACTGCCCTGGATACTAAGGGATAATGGATATACTGCCTGGGCCTTCCACGGCTATGAAAAGGATTTCTGGAACAGGGACAGGGCCTATGTAAATCAAGGCTTCCAGCGCTATGTAAACCAGGATGATTTTGATATAGGGGAGACCATAGGCTTTGGGATTGTAGACAAGGACTTCTTCAACCAATCCATTGACTACCTAAAGGAACTGGACAGCATAGACCCCAATCCCTTCTACGCCTTTATGATAACCCTAACCAGCCACAACCCCTTTAAGATGCCTGAAAAATACCAGGTTTTAGACATAAGGGAAGAGCACAAGGAAACCATATTAGGCAGGTACCTCCAATCCATCCACTATGCCGATGAGGCTTTGGGAGAGTTTCTGGATAGATTGAAAGAGGAGGGCCTATATGAGGATACGGTAATCGCCATATATGGAGACCACTTTGGCATAACCGGCGTATATGGGCCAGTTCAGGAAATCATGACCGACTATCTAGGCTACCCCTATGATATAGATGAGATGATGAGGGTCCCCTTGATAATCCATGTACCAGGAAAGGATATAAATGAAAGGATTTCCAAGGTAGGGTCCCAGCTTGACTTTCTACCTACTATTTTAAATATAATGGGTATCCAAAATGAAAAGGGGATCATGTTTGGCAGGGACTTAATAAACTATGAAGGGGAATCCCTGGTAGCCCCCCAAACCTATGCCCTAAAGGGGTCCGTCATAACTGACCAGGTATTTTTAGAGATGTCCAGGGATGGAATATACCAAAACAGCAGGGCCTTTAGGCTGGATAATAGGGAGCCGGTAGATCCCAGTGAGTGTAGGCAGGCCTACGAAAGGGCCATAGCTGAAATAAACAAATCCGACTTTATTCTTAAGAGGAACCTCCTAAAGGACATAATAGAGGGCAATGGGAAAATAGACCCTGGCAAACTATTGGCCAGCCAATTGGAATTGGATAAGCTTATAAAGGAGACAGACAGTACTCTAGAAAGCTTAAGCCAGGCCTATGAAGAAGGTTACAAGGCCATGACCATAGATTTAAGCCTAGATGAAGATGGGGAGGTAATAGTAGGAGATAATATCCCCTTTGGTGATTTTGTAAGGTGGTCAGATGACCATAAGGGCTTCTATCTAATCACCAGGGCCCAGGAGGACTATAAGGAGATATACAGTACAATCCTCAACAGATACAATGTAATCCAGGATAGGCTGATTCCAGAGATACAGGAATTCGATGAATACATTACCCTATCCTTTAGGAAATACTACAATATGATACTAAATGTGGAAAAGATGGATTACACCCATGAGCAAATACTGGAATTCATAGAAAGACACTCCCTATTTGCACTGGCAATGGATGGGGATAGGGCTAATACAGATCTGGTAAAGAAGGCTAGACAGAAGGGCACCCTTACCTATGTATTGGATATAAATGATTCCAAGGCCAGAAAGAAACTAGAAAAAAATCAAGTGTACGGCTTTTATGAATGAGACAGGGGACTCCCTGTCTCAAAATAAAGGGACAAGGAGAAGAATCTCCTTGTCCCTTTTTGCTATTGGGAAATCCCAATCTCTACCATATTCTCATCGTATACCTCAACAACTACCTCCATATCCCATAGGTTTTCAATATAATCCATGGCACTTTGGACCCTATTTTTTAACCTTTCCAATCCAGTAGTGCCGGCACTTATCCAGCCCTCATCCTCTATGGAAAAATCTCCTTCCACTACTAAATCCAACCTATTGTCATCCTTCTCATATATATAATATCTCAAACCAAAATCATACCTTCCATAGCTGAACCTACTGTACAAACCATTAACATAGTTTTCCGTTTCTTTTAGCAGATCCCCAGACCTTATCCTATTGTCTTCAATACTAAATTTAATATCCCTTTCATAATCCTCATCATATATTATAGTTCCATATATGGTTAAACCTGGCTTGATTCTCCTTATCTCATGGTTCAACCTTCTCAGATAGTTCATCTTATTGTATACATGGCTGTTTAAAAAGCTCCTACTGCTGACAATTATTATTAGGTCCATACCGTCTCCCCGTTGCTGGGCCTTGTATTCAAACCCAGTTCCACCATATTTATTCAAATTCTTATTAAGGCTTTCTGCCAAATAATCTGGATCCACCCTATAACCTATACTCAAATTGCTATTGGTAAAATCGAATACCAAATCCCCATCCTTGCTTTCAAAGCTTACATAATCCCTAGGCCTATATTTGGAATACTTATTGTAATAGGGGTTCCTAATCCAACCAACTATGCTCACATTATCCTTATACATTATCAGTATGGCGGTATATACATTCCAGATATAATCCTCTACCTCTTTCCTGGTCAAGCTACGCCATTGGGATATCCTATTGGAAGGGAAGCTAAAGGTTAATCCCAACCTATTATTTATATATCGGGTCACCTCAATATTAAAGGTCAAATCCTCAAGCTTGTTTAGATATTGGTTTAAATGCTTCTCCAAAAGGTTTACATCATTTATATTCTTAAAGGGGATTCCCAATCTTTCAATGGATTCCTTCCGCTTACCCCATAGTTCCAATTCTATATCCAGCCACTTGCTCCTACCCTTCCTTATATTGATCAACTGGTCCATATCCTTATAAAGCTCCTTATCAATTAAAACCCCATTGGCATCTATATCTATCCTCTTATATCTTAAATCCAATTTAGGTGTAATATAAAGGTAAGGGCTTATTTCCATTATATCCACATATACATCCCCATCATAAAATATGGGGTCAGTGCTGAAGGAAAGCCTATTATTATCCAAAAATACCTTTACATCTTCAAAACATATCCTTATATTTCTAACCTCTCCTTCATCTAATCCAGCCCTCTTCCTCTCTATGCCCCTTTCCAAATAGAGGACCTCACCTTCCAGGGCATCTAGCCAGGCCTCTTTTGCCCCAACCAAAAACCCCTTTTGGAAAGCCTCTATTTCCTTGGAATTGTCAGAAGGATCCAACCTACCTTTAGAATCTAAATATACAGCCTTATTATTCCCATCCAATTTATAGCCCAGGTCCAATCCCTTGGCCAAAACAGATAAAGGTACCCAGATCCTATTATCATATATAAAGGGCTCCTTATCAGAGTCTATCTTTTTTCCTTCCACCCGCAAATATAGCTTATAATACTCAGCATCTATCTCCTTTACAAATCCCCTAGCTTCCGCTACAATAGGGATTACACTAGAGAATAGTAGGATCAATACCATGATTCTAAGTATATTTCTATACACTATATCAACCCCCTTTATAGCTAATAATACTATCGGTAAAATTCTATAAAAACTTAAGGTTTATAATAGATTTGCCGATAAATAATAATAGACTACAAATATTTAGTAGGGAGTGGGGCAGTTGAAGGGTAAAAGGCTAAATATAAAAAGGACTACTTCATTTATATTACTATTTTCCATTTTAATAAATGGTTTCATATTCAATGTGCCTGTAAGCTTTGGTGCAGACAATAGGGCAAAGGTTACCATAACCAATGTATACACAAACTTCAATAGAAGCCAAAAGAGGATTACCATAGAAGATCCTGCTATAGCGGACTTTCAAAACAAGGTATTGAAGGTTCAATCTGAGGACGATGAATGGCATACCATTAGGGATATAAATACAGTTGGCCGGACCATAGTACAGGCCAATATTGACTATAGATTGGTAATTAAGGATGTAATAATAGAGGGAAGGAAGCTCATATCAGGAACTAATCCTCCAGTCTATGAAGAGCTAGAAGCTAGATATACTGGCATTAATGAAGCAGGGATACCAGAGATATTAAATGTGGATAAGCCCATAGTCAGGCCCAATGAAGAGATAATATTAAATGGCAAGGATAATATAAAGAGTCTAGTGGATTCGGATAAGTACACTATAACCGTAGGCGGGATTGTAGCCCAGGCTGAGTTTAATGAAGATACTAATCAGCTTATATTAACCCCTGCCAACAAAGACCAAGGGGAGCAATTCCCTAGGGGCATTAGGGATATTATAGTGAGAAGGGAAGAGGCTAAAACCAGCTATGATCTAGAAACCTCCTTTGTATATAAAAATGCAGTCCGCATTACTGGAGAGCTTGGTATAGATGGGGTAGTAATGTTTCCTACCATGGGAAGCCCTGGTTCAAGGGTAACCTTTAGGAGGAAAAACTTTCCAGCAGACGGTTACGATATATACTTTATAAGGGATTTAAACAATCCAGAATTTACCCCCCAGAATATGGGAAGAAATTTAACCTTTAATCTCCCTGCTAATGAAGGAGAGGACACTATAATAACTATAGAAGTGCCTCCTAATTTAAGCTCAGGGCCATACTATGTAGTATTTACCAATAAAGATTCTCAACAATATGGAATAGATAGCACCTATGTATTAAACCAGCAATTTCAAGTGGTTACCGTAACCCAAAGACCAATAATAGACAGCGTTCAGCCCAATAGTGCCCCTTCAGAAACCCCTACAGAAGTAAGGATAAACGGGAAATACTTTTTAAACCACAATGTACCAGGCTTTGAACCCAAAGAGGCTCCAAGAATAAATGAGGTAAAAGAAGGAGCTGACAAGGTAGTAATAAATTATGGTAAAGGTAGCCTGACCCTACCCGATAGTGGAGGCAATCCAACTGAATACAATGTAGAAGTTACAAGGGAAATTGAAGTATATATAGGTAACAAACTGAAATTTAAAGAGGGGGGATTTGAAGCTGTACCAGGAACTCCTGGAGATCCTAATACATTCATAGTAATGACAGGAGACTATACCATAGAGGAAACCCAAAGAGAGGATGTAATAATAAGGGTAACCACTACTATAACAGGTGGATTTGAAGCCCAAATGCAGCAGGAGGTAGTACAATCCAACGGTTTTACCTATTATCCATCTACTGAAAAGCCAAATGTGGACAGGGTAGTACCAGATATAATCCCCATTGAAGAGGTAGAGGGTAATTTCTACCTAGATAGCAGTATGGAAAGATTGCTACTATCCATAGAAGGTGATAATTTCTTGGTAAGCAGATACACAACAGAGGATGGCCAGGAAAGGATCAACTATCCTAAAGTAACCATAGGTGGAACCGTTATAAACCCAAATGCTGAAGAAAACTCAGGAGAACATAAACCCATAAAATATGAGGTAATAAAAGATGGGAAACTGGTAGATGGAACTCCAGGAAATGAAATTGGAAATAGGATATTAATTGAACTAAAGGCTGGGCCCCATGGATTTAAAGTTACAAATAAGGAAAGTAGAATTGTATCCATTAGGAATCCAAAGAGGCAAAGCTGGGAATATTCCAATACCGATTGGGATTTTAGTGATTTAGTCAGATTTGAACAGATAGATAAGAACGACTTTCCAGTTATAAACAGCGTTAGGCCAAGTCTTGTATCCATAGATGGTGGAGAAGATGTAATAGTTACAGGTTCCAATTTTAGACCTGGAGCCAAAGTTTATATAGAAAACAGATTGGTCCCCAATATAAATATTTCCGGTGATGGAAAGACTATTACCTTTAAAGCTCCTCCAGGCTCCAGGCCAGGGGAGACTATACTTCAGGTTATAAATCCTGAAGGGGGAATAGCCACCCATGTATTTACCTACACTGAAACCTACACGGAGCCTAAACTAGCCTATATAAATCCTAAGGAAGGGACTACCAACACCCTGGTAACGGTAAAGGGAGAAAACTTCCTAGCCCCAGACCCAACCCTAGTAATAAAGGATATAAATCAGGTAGATGAACACTTGATATACAGGCTAATAGGCACCAGGATATTTATAGATGGACACGATATAAATGAGTACAATAGAGGGGAACAAAATAGGATAAAGCTTGAACCCTTTGCCAATGGTAAAATATTTAAATATAATACCCCTGAGAACAGGGTAGAACTAGGAGAATACTATGACTCTGTAGTATTGTTTGATAAAGAAGCTAAAAAATTCTATACCATAGTAAGGGATGTGAGAAACAACTACTTCATAGAAGGGGGAGAAGGGATTTCCTATAGGATATCCTATGAAAATGGTCAGTTTAAGGCTGATAATCATATTATCACCCAAAGGGATGGAGAAATTTCCTTTAATGGTATGACCCTAAAGGCCTATACCCCCTTTAAAATACAGAATGGTAAGATAGTAGGAAATAGGGTTAGGTTTGTGGATTCCAACACCCTGACCTTTACAGTTCCAAATTTAAACAACTCCCCCTGGACCGGGGAAGGCCTCTATGATGTATCCATAGTAAATCCAGATACTAAAAGCCAAACCATCCCCGATGGATTCTACTTCTATGCATCACCTAGCACTAGGCCAAAGGTGGTAGACATAATTCCAGACAGGGGACCAAATACAGGGGGCAATGTAATCCAAATTATAGGCCCTGACCCTGATGGGGATACCAGGGTTGGCTTTATGGATATAGGAAGGGAAAAGACCAAGGTATTCATAGGAGGCCAGCAGGTACCAGAGGAGGATATTACAATACTGCCTGGTGGCAGAAGGATGGAAGTCAAGGTACCACCAACTATAGAGAATATAAAGGATAAGGGTACCGATAGGATAACAGTGCCCATAGTGCTGGTAAACCCCGATGGGGGAACCTTTAGCATCTCCTACCAAAACCCCCTAAGGGTAGAAAGGCAAAGTGGGGATGAAAAGGTAGAAAAAATTATTAGAGGCTATACCTATGTGGTACCTACCAGCAACCCTAAAATAACAGCCATATATCCAAAGGAAGGTTCCGCTGCAGGAGGCTATATACTGGAGATATTCGGTTCCGACTTTAGGGATTTTGAGCCCTTTGTAGATACAGTGGGAGATGGGGTATATGAGGAAGGAATGCCCTTTGATGATATAGATGGTGATGGAAAGTATACAGGCAAGGCACCAGTAGATAAAAAGGCTCCATCAAAATACAATCCAGATTATGAGTACCTAACCTCCCCCATATTTCCCAAGGTTTATTTCGGCAATAAGGAGGCGGAACTAGTCCAGTTCGGAAATGGCTATCTACAGGTAATAGTGCCATCTAATGAGCCAGGGACAGTAGACCTATTCGTAGTAAACAACGATTCAGGCATATCCAATAAGATCAAGTTTACCTATACTTCCTCTAAACCACAAATAAGGGATGTGGTTCCCAATGTGGGAGATATTAGAGGGGGGACCCAGATAGGTCTATACGGTAGTGATTTTGAAAACAACAGAATCACCTTGGTTAGAAAGGATAGCTCCAATGAAAATGATGTAAAGACTGTCCACATGCCCTTGGTGAGATTTGGAAACAACACCAATGAGGAGCTGGCTAGAGAACATCCTAATAGCGGGGTTTTACGCTCCGATACGGCTAGAGTAAGCTTGGATGGTGGTATAGAAGTATTCTATGATGCTAAAATAGAGACTCTAACAGTTACCATTGAAGAAAATGAGCTTAGATATACCAATACCTATAAAGGCTATAATGGAGAAGAGATATTTATAAACACCAAGGATTTGAAAAATGGGGACCACAACTACCCCTATGAGCAGCTAATAGGGATTAAGGTGGATACAAACAGGCTTATAGTTTCTGCCAACTATGCCCCACAGGCCCATTACCATAACAAGACCCAGGTAAGCCTCATAACCCCAAACTACCATAAGGCTGGGAGAACTCCAATATTCATAATAAATCCAGACAAAGGTATTGGGCAAGGGGAGTTTGAATTCAAATATCCCGACAGCAATCCAAGTATCACAAACATTACCAGGGATGGAGGAGAAGGGCCTGAAGAGGAAGTCAGGGAAGAGATAGGTGGCAAGGCCAAGGTCCTTAAGGTGGACTACAGAGGTGGAAATATTGTGACAATCCATGGTACCGACTTTAGGGAAGGAGCCATTATAAAGATAGAAAATCTACTGACCATTGGAGAAAGGGATATAGAATATAATCTTCCCAATGAACTCAAGTTTACCATGCCATCGGTACCTGCCAGTGAGGCCAATAAACTCCTCAAGGTAGTGGTGGAAAATAGAGACGGAGGGACTGCCTCCTCCGACAGGAATGACCCACCTATCTATATAGAGTTTATAATAGGGGATTCCAACCCTGAAATATACACCATAGAACCAGATAGGGGACCTGCCACAGGAGGAACCCTAGTAAGGATTACGGGAATGGACTTTAGAAATGTAATGGAAAAATATCCAAAGGGAAAGCTAAAGGTATACTTTGGAGATGCACTGGCTACAAAGATCAAATTCATAGACTACAAGAGCCTAGAAGTCACAGCCCCCATCTCTTCAGTTGCTGGACCAGTACAGGTTAGGGTAGAAAACCCCGACGGCTCCATTACTAGAGAAAATATAAGCTTCACCTATATATCCAAACCTAGGATAAACACCATATCACCCAACAAACTATTTACCAACGACACAGAAACGGAAGTAACCATTACCGGCTCCATGTTCCAGCCAGGAGCCAAGGTAATAGTTGGGGGTAGGATTGTAGACAAGAAGGACCTGGAAGCTGGTATGGATATAAAGGGAGAAGGAATAATATCTGTGGACAGCCAAGGGAGAAATAGGGAGGTAGCTGTAGTAGGAGGCCTGGAAGCTGCATCAGTTACAGTAGAAGGGGACAATGTAATCAAGGTTAAATTCCAGGAAGGCAAGGGCCTGGATAATAACAGCATAATAATAATCAACCCCGACGGAGGAATATCCGACCCCTATGACAAGTTCCGATACGAAGTACCAGTGCCTACCAAACCCCTGCTACTGGAAGCCATCCCTGGCTATGAATCCACAGTGCAGCTTATTTGGTCCAAATCTGAAGAAAATATATTAAATAGGGCCACCCGCTATGAGATATACGGAAAACTAGCCAAGGATAGAAACTACACCTTCATAGGGGATACTACTGGGGCAGAATTCCTGGTAAAGGGCCTAGAGCCTAATACCCAGTATGAATTCATGGTAAGGGCCCTAAATGAACATGGAGCAGCCCTAGACTTTGCCACAGCTAAGGTGAAAACCTTAAGCTTACGTGAAGATGAAAAGCTTAAGGATAAGGAAGATAAATTGAAGGAAGGGGACAAGGAATTAGAAGAAAAGGGTAAAGAAGAGGTAATAGGTGGAAGATTAGTTAAAGTATTAGGGTCCCAGGATATAAATAAGAGGCTGGTGGACTTTACCCTATCCAAGTACAAGAACTACGACAAATTTACAGTATCCATCCCCATCCAATACGCCAGGAAGGACCATACCCTAACCATAAAAGAGGGCACCTTGGAGCTGGTAATAAACACCAGGGACCTATACACCCTAGAGGTAAGCAGGCAGGACAGGGGCCATAAGGACTCCCATATAAATATCCATATAGACAGGATAAGGGAGACCTACATCCCCAGGGGCAAGCAGGTAGCCTCCCGGGCCTATGATATATACTTTGAATACCAGTACGGAAAGGATAAACTTACTATAAACAGCCTGCTAAGGCCAGGAAGGATTAGCTTGAAACAAGACACCCTAACCTATCCAAACACCAAAAACACCAGACTATACAGATTCGACCAGCCTAGGGGCCAATATGTATCCATAGGAAAGGATGGAGTAGAAATAAAGAATCCAGGCAAATATATACTCCTTTCCGATAGATAAATTGACATAAGGATAAGGTGAATACTATGAGAAGAATAATAGCCTTAATAATAACCTTGACCTTCCTATTAAATATAAATCCAATATCCTTGGGGGCAGCTACCCCCGAAAGGGTATTGGGGGGAAGTATAGAGGGGATAAACTATAGAGAAAACAGCATAAGCCTACTAGACTATGATGGTAAAAAGCATACATTTAAAATACCCTCCCTAGCCCCAATAGTAATAGAAGGGGTAAATAGGGGGATTTATGACCTATACTATGGCCAGGAAGTAGATATAATCCTGGAAGGGGATCTGGTCAAAAAGGTGATAGCCTATCCGGAAGAGGATCCGGAAAGGGCTGGATACATAATGCCTGGATCCCGCTTTAAGTATGGGGAGGTCCTATTCCTATCCCCAAACTCCATAGAGATAAAGGCTAAGGACAAGAGGGAAAAGTATAGATTAAGCTCTGACACTGACATAATAAAAAATGGACAGAGTATAAGCATCAACCAGGTCAAGGCAGGGGACAAGGTAGTCCTCCACTTTGACGATATATATTCCACCCAGGTAAGCACCCTTAGGGTCCAGGATGAGGAAAAGCACATATCTGGAATCCTAAGAGGGCAGATCCATTCAGTGGATGAAAAGAGGAAGGAGGTCCACTTCAAATACCCCTATATATATAAGGAAGGAATAGGCTGGACCCGGTACCCAGAATATATTGTGAAACTAAAAATAGACAGTGACCAATTATACAATGGAGGGAATAAACTTACATTAAGGGAGCTAAATAGGTTTATAAACAAAGAGGCCTATGTGGCCTTCCACTCTGGATTTGGAAGGCTAAATATAGCCAAACTCCAGATAAAAAACGGTTCCTCCAGAATGTACAAGGCCCCAATAGAGGATATAGAGTACGGCAGCCAAAGGATGGTGGTAGATAAAAATATAATCCATTTCCATCCCGGCACCATAGTGGTAAAGGACAACCGCCTAGTGGATGTACTCAATATAGACAGGGCCAATGATGTATTTGTAAATACAGATGTAATTAGGGGACTTGCAGTAGCCAATCTAGTATCCATAGAAGGGACTTCCATCCTGGATGAAAGGATAGACGGAAGCAGACTAGTCATATACAGGGGTAAAATAGAGGATATATCCCAATATGAGGTAAGCATAGGTAGGATTAACTATAGATTGGACTACTTAAAGTTAAAGGACAAGCATAAGTGGACAGAGGAAAAGGATTCCCAAAGCTTCCAGCTAACGGAAGACACCCTTATATACGACAGCCAATTGCAAAAATATATCCCAGCCAGCTACTTCATATCATCTAGATACATCAACTTAAACGATATTAAAGATATTACATTAAGGAACAGGCTTAGGGATAATTTCTACAAGAACAAAACCGCCTATTTCGTAGTAAGGGAATCCCCCTTTGGAAAGGAACTGCTGGCCTTAAACATAACTCCCCACATTAGCCAGTACAGGCATAATATCCATATGGACTACTCCACCATAGGGGAGATAGCTGAAATAGACTATGATGAAAACACCATAACCTTTACCAAGGTTCAAAACTTCAACACCCTCAACAATAGATGGGAATCCACTTCCGATGAGCTTGTGGATATAAGCTCCAGTGTAATATTATTAAACGATATCCCAATACCTGAGGATAAACTATATACATTAAGGAAGGGTAGCAAGGGATATATAATTAAGAACAAAAGATCATCCCTAGATGCAGGCTATGTAATAATATTGGAAGACTAGTACTCTTAGGCTGGCATCTGCCAGCCTGAAAGGGAGGTAAATATGAAAAGGATCATATCTATACTTCTAATAGCAACAATATTGTTAACACCCATATCCTCCATTGCCATCAATATCCCCGGCTATGAAGGGGGGATCCAAAACGAAAACACCTACAAGGAAGTAATATTTGTAACGGGAAAGCCCATAGTAATGGAAGGGACCTTAACCATAAAGACTAAGGAAAAGGACAATACCATTACCGACACCTACACCTATAAGCTGGAAAACATAGCAGAGGACGCCAAGATGACCAGGAAGATAAAGATGACCACCACCCTAAGCCAAAAAGGCAACCAGATAACCTCTACCAGCACCTTGGACAGCTTCAGGGAAACCATAACCATAGGAAACAAAAGATATGAGGTAAAGGATGAATTCTACCAGTGGAATCAAGGTACTGTAACCCACAAGACCCCACTCCTTAGCTATTATGCAGGGGACCTGGTAGCCAGGAAGACCTACACCCTAGATAGGGGGACTGAAAGGGTGGTAGTGGAATCTATGGGGAAATTGGTAGGCTATGACAGCCCCTGGTCCTCCACCGAAACCCATACCATAGACTATATAATAGAATATGAAGATAGGCTGAATCCAGAAAACAAATGGCAGGGCACAGCCAAGGTGGAAACCTCCTACAACAGGACCAAGCACTATTCCTATGCAGAAAATATCCCCCAGCAGATCAGCTTCAATGGGGGATTTAGAATAGAGGAAGAGGAGGAGAATGTACTAAAGTATGAATACGATCTTCCTAGAATAAATGATAATGGCACCATACTCAAGGGGAGAAATGTAGGAAAGGACTCCCTCTCCATAGATACCAACCCCATAGTTGAAAGGCTCAATATCCCGGCAGTAAGGGATGCGTTGGGCCACATATATGAAGAGGAGCTCCTCCTTTTGGCCAGCATGGAGGCCTTGCCCCTAGAGAGCATGTATATAGGGGCCAATTCCCCCATGAGCAGGGGAGACTTTGCCCGAGCCATAATAAAATCCATGAATATCCCCATAGAAAGGGAAGAGGAAACAAGAAGGTCCAGAAGGAAGACAGAACCCACCCCGCCCCTATTTAAGGATGTAGATAGGGACCATAGAAATTTTGAATATATTGAACAGGCAGCAAAAAATGGTATAATGATAGGTGTAGACAAAGATAATTTCCTACCGGACAAAGGACTAACAAGAGCTGAGGCCTATTCAGCAGCCATTAGGTTATTGGGACTGGAAAACAAAGCTCCTATTAATAAAAACTATACCACTGGATTTAAGGATGACAGAAATATCCCAGCCTGGGCCAAGGATTATATATATGTAGCCAAAGAACTAGGCATGGTAGAAGGGGACTACTTCTATCCCAATAGGGAGATCACCAAGGGAGAAGCAGCAAAACTCATAGTAGACCTGATTGACTACATGCAGTATGAACTGAGCAAGGACTACAGGGAAAACCTACTCAATAATTAAGGGGGATTGGTATGGGGAAAAGAAGGCTTATATCACTACTGATTATATTATCCATCCTATTAACACCTATTACATCTTTAGCGGCTTCCAGCTATAATATAAACCATCTGTTAAATATAAAGAAGATAATAGAGTACAACTATTTCTATGAAACCACTGACAAAGAGCTGATAGAAGGGGCCATAAAGGGCCTATTTAGTGCCCTAGATGAAAACAGCCAGTACTATACCGCCGAGGAATTCCAGGCCCTAATGGAAGATGTATCTGGTGATTTTGTAGGAATAGGGGTGTATCTGGAAGAAAAGGATGGCTCCATAATAGTAAGCTCTGCCATAGAGGGCAGCCCTGCCCAAAAAGCGGGAATCAAGGCGGGAGATGTGATAGTCTCCGTAGATGGAAAATCCATAAAGGGCATCCCCTTAGTAGAGGTGGTAAAGCTTATAAAGGGGAAGGAAGGCACCACCGTCAAACTGGGCATATTAAGGAATGGGAAGAATATAGTATATAATATAGTCAGGGCAGTGGTAAAGATAAATCCTGTGGAATACAAGATACTTGAGGGCAATATTGGGTATATAAAAATAAGACAGTTTTACCAAAATACCTATGAAAAGCTCCTCCCAGCCCTAAAAGAATTTGACAAAAACAAAATTATCCATATAATAATAGACTTAAGGGACAACCCTGGAGGATTTTTAAGCGAGGCAATCAAGGTTGCAAAACTATTTATACCAGAAGGGCCCATAGTCCACATAAGGTATAAGGGAGACATAGAAGAAACCCACTACTCCACCCTCAAGAAGCCTAAATACAAACTGGCAGTACTTATCAATGAAAACTCCGCCTCCGCCTCTGAAATATTGGCTGGGGCAGTCCAAGATACAAAAGTTGGGACAATCATAGGGGTCCCCTCCTATGGCAAGGGTACCGTACAGCAGATAATCCCACTTCCTCTAGGGGACGGAATGAAAATAACCGTAGCAGAATACCTAACCCCCAACAAAAGGAGCATCAACCAAAAAGGTATCCAACCAGATATAATAGTAGAGAATAAAAATGGAACTAGGGACATACAATTAGAAAGAGCGATAGAAATTGTGAATTCTGGATTTTAAATTGTGAATTAGAAGCAAGATTATACCAAACAGCCAGCTCCAATCCCTACCTATATATAATATATAATCCCATAGACCCTAAAGCTTGACCCCAGTAATTCACAATTAACAATTTAAAATTTTGCCTAAGCCAATAGTAATGTATTTGTAACACAATTGTAATAGCATTCCAGCCCCTTTTAGTGTATAATGATACCATGACGGATAGAAATATAACAATCCGTTTTGTTACAATTAGATTACAATAGCTCTTTCATTATTGACCCAATAATGAGATGATGCTATAATACTTTATAGACTGCAAATATACATATTTGCAACTCTGTAAAGAAAAAATTTAATAAAAATTAAAAGGGAGGTCTTATAAAAATGAAGAGAAAGCTATCACTACTTATAGCCGTAGTAATGATCCTAGGAAGCTTCTCATTTGCATATGCAGATGCAGATTTTGATCCAGCAGAATTCCTAAAAGAAAAAGGCGTTCTGTTAGGCAACGAAACAGGCGACTTAATGCTTGACGAGCCACTATTCAGACGCGATGCAGTCATCATGTTGGCTAGACTTCTTGGAGAAGAAGATATAGCTGCAAACTTTGAAGAAGAAGGTCTACCAACATGGGAAGACAACACTATTTCATACTACAAGCCATTCCTTGCATGGGCACAATCCAATGGATATTTCCAAGGTCACTCTGAAAAGAGATTTGGACCAACTGACCACATTACTGCAAAGGAATATGCTGTAGTTCTATTAAGAGCTCTAGGCTATACTGAAGAAGCTAATGATTGGGATACAGTATTTGATACAGCTAAAGAATTAGGATTACTTGAAGGTATTGACAAAGATGCTGACGATGCAATCGTAAGAAGAGAAATGGCTGAAATGACAGTTACTGCTTTAGCAACACCACTAAAAGATTCAGAAGAGACATTAGCTGACAAGTTGAACATCGATTTACCAGAACCACCAGAGCCACCAGTAGTTGATGCTACAAAAGTTGAAGAAGTTTATGCTGAAAACTTAAAAGAAATAGTAGTTGTATTTGATGGTGAAGTTGATAAAGATTCAGCTGAATCAACAGATAACTATTCTTTAGCTAGTGGGAAAACAATAGCAAGTGCAGTATTAAGTGAAGATAAGACAACAGTTACGCTAACATTAGCTAAAGGCAAGAAAATGGATAATCAAGTTGCAGAAAAACTAACAGTAAGAAATATTAAGGCAGGAGATAAAATATTAGAAACTGAAACTATCGAGTTCAAGCCACTTGATATAACACTTCCTGAAGTTGTTATGGTAGAAGCTTTAGGAAACAAAGCTGTTAAAGTGGTATTTTCAGAACCAGTTCAAAATCCAACTATTTCAAGTTTCAAAATTAATGAAAAATCAGTAGCTGGAACAGTTGTTGCTGATGAATCAAACGTTGTTATAATAAGAGTTTACACCAAGCTAGCTGATGGAACTCATACTTTATCTGTAACAGGAGTTAAAGATTTTGCAGAATATGTTATGCTAGATAGCGAATATAGCTTTGAAGTAGTAGAAGATACTGAGCCACCAGTAATAGTTGATTATGATGCGACATTAGAGTATGTTACAGTTACATTCTCAGAACCAGTTCAAGATGCAACTGTAAGAGGCGGAGCTTATGCTTACTGGAAAGTTTCTGAAACTAGTACTAAAAAATATCAAGCTGATAGCAGACCAGAAAAAATAAATGATACAACATATAGATTTAGCTTTAGTGAAGGAAATAGATTACCACTATACCCTGTATACTTCTACGTTGAGGGAGTAAAAGACTATTCAGATAACGTAATAGCAAAAGATAGTCCAATCATGATTGAAGCTAAACTAGATCAAACAAGACCAGAAATTGTATACGTTAAGTTATCAGACAACAATGATTCTATTGAAGTTAAGTTTTCAAAGCAAATGGATAGAGGTAGCCTAGAAACAATTTCAAATTACACTCTATTAAATGAAAAAGGTAATAAAGTAGCTATCAAAGGTATATCATTTGATGGAGATACTTCAAAGATTGATGTTCAACTATTTAAGGCTTTAGATGAAGGAACATACGAATTCAAGATGCAGGGACTAACTGATAATACAGCTCTTAAAAATACAATTTTACCATATGAAACAACATTAACTGTATCAGATAGTACAGAACCTAAGGTTGAAAGTGTATATGTATCAGGACAATATATTTATGTAACATTTAGTGAAGAAATGACAGTAGATGGAGATGCTGGTATAGCTAATCTTAATAATTACTTTATCAAGATTGGAGACGTTTCTGAAGGCGATTCTAACGATTCTTACAAGGAATATATAAGAACTTTACCAGAAGGAACTAGCATACAAGTATTAGATGATGGAAGAACTGTTCTAATTATCGTGCCAGAAGATAAAATCAATTTAAAAGATGATTATGAGCTTAAGGCAGTAATAGTACAAAGAGTAGAAGATTTAGCAGGAAATATAATAAAAGGATTCTCATATGAAAAAGGAATAGATAAAAATAAACAAGCATTCAAAGTGCTTGAAGCTACTTTAGAGAATAGTACTACTGTAGTTGTAGAATTCAATCAAATAATAGCATCTGGTATAGATGCAGAAAAATTTGAATTTGTAGGTAGCAATGTTGATGAAATTAAGATAGTGGATTACGCTGTAGATGGAAATAAGGTTACTTTAATTCTAGAAGATGATTTATATCGAACAGCAGATATTGAATTAAAAATCAAAGCTTCAAAAACAGATCCGATTAAATCAGTTGTAGGACAAGAAATAAATGAAGAAGAAGTAATTGATACAATAACTGATAAGGTTGCACCAAAACTTGTAGATGTAGAAGTGATAGCAGAAAATGAGGACGCAGAAAATGAGGTCAGAGTATTTATTATTAAATTTACTGAACCTGTTGAAGTAACAGATAAAACTC
The DNA here is from genome assembly GCA_012728725.1 of Tissierellia bacterium. Taxonomy (GTDB): domain Bacteria; phylum Bacillota; class Clostridia; order Tissierellales; family Tepidimicrobiaceae; genus JAAYEM01. Next base: position 19,254 of record JAAYEM010000053.1, read on the forward strand.
TAGTAGTAGCTGACTTAATAGTTTATCTAAATGATGAGAAACTAGAAGCTGGTGAATTTGAAGTAGGAACCGATGATGGAGAGTATGGAAATGTAAAAGTAACTATCATTAAGAACGATGAAGATATAGAAACAGAAAACGTAAGTGTTGAATTAAGAGACGGAAGATATATTCAAGATAAAGGTAATAATGCAGCTGAACCTTTCGAAAAAACACACGTAAAAGGAAACATCAAATTAAAGGCGATCGAAGAATAAAAGTGCGAAACGTTGTTCTATAAGCCAGTAATGGTGAAAAGAACGGATATAGCAGAAGATGCAGTACTAATATATAGTACTACATCTTCGCATATCTAACTCCTTTACTGAATTGATAGGTGAAATTCCTATCTAGGACAACAGCCCTTAAGTCCTATGCCTAATCCTCCTGCACATTAATAGAGCTGCTACTCTATTAATGTGAAGCCAGGTGAAGTCGTAACAGGTGAAAGTCCTGTGCGGGGCTCCTTAAAAGGCTGCTATGGTCAGGGAGACGAATCCACGATGATGCGGTATAGATTTAGTCCATGCTGTTAAACAATAATCACCTTCGGTTTGGCATGGAACGGTAAGGTTGAAATACCTTACTGAATCAGGAACAATTTGGGCTGTTAAACCTGATTTGTCTATATCGTTAGTGGAGGCCTAAGGCAGTCAAAAAAAGGGATAGGTAAAGGGGAACGTTTGATGCTGTATAAGGGGAGGGGTAGCAGACCTGATGATGCTTATACGGGCTCAGCGGGTTCATAGTAGTGATGATCTCTTGCCGTTTGCACCTTACTGGTAACAGTGGGGGAGGATAAAACAAGAGGGAGCGAAGGAACCTAGTCGGGGAAACAACCTCGATGGAACGCCGTATGCGGTGAAAGTCGCACGTACGGTGTGGACCGGCCGAAATCCAAAAGGATAGGCACGGAATGGTATCAAAGCAGAAGGACAACCA
>JAAYEM010000054.1 GCA_012728725.1 Tissierellia bacterium
CACCAAACAATTTCTTAAGCCTATCTATAGCAAGGTTTTCAACCTTATCTACAAATTCACAACCTCCATAATACCTTCTTCCAGGATAACCCTCAGCATACTTATTGGTCATTTGGCTTCCCATAGCTTCCATTACCTGGGATGATACGAAATTTTCAGAAGCAATCAATTCTAGATGTTCCCTTTGCCTATTTATTTCTAATTCTATTGCTTCCATTACTTCTGGATCATATTTCTTCAAATTAGTAAAGTCCATAATATCAATTTCTCCTTTCTAAATAAAATTTATTAAATACAATGATATATTTCAAAATAATAATATAGTATAATATATTCAAGTCCATTTTTCCTTCAAATCAATTATATAAGTAATTATTAGTATTTACAATACCATAAATATATATGGGGTGAAATTTATGGATAAAGATCATAACAATAGGCTTGAGGCTAAAAAACTATTATTACTTTCTATACTGGCAGGGAGAATTATGCTGGGAAGTGGAGCAGAAACTTACAGGGTTGAGGATACTATAGAAAGGATATGCAAATCTAGAAAGGATATCAAATATGCAGATGCCTTTGTAACACCTACAGGAATATTTGCCTCCCTTGAATTTAAAGGAGAAATGTTAACCTACCTAGTTAGGGTTAAATCTATTAGAATAGATTTAAATAAAATAAATCTAGTCAATGATTTTTCAAGGGAATTTGTCAATTCTCAAATGTCCATAGATGAAGGATTAAGGATATTGAGGAGTATAAACAAAACAAAAAATTATAATCTATTGACTAAGGTATTAGGTGGTAGTTTGGGGTGTGCTTTTTTTTCTCTTCTATTTGGAGGTAGCCTTTTAGACTTTATATCTAGCTATTTAGTAGGATTGGCAGTAATACTTACGGTAAATAGTATAGATAAATATAAAATGACTTTCTTTATAAACAATTTTATAGGTGCTGCTTTAGCTTCAATCCTATCTATTTTTACTATTAAAATAGGAATAGGTAAAAATATGGACATAATAATCATTTCATCAATTATGTCTTTAGTTCCGGGAGTGGCTATAACAAACGCCATTAGGGATACCATGTCTGGTGATTTTGTATCCGGCCTGTCTAGAGGTATGGAGGCCATATTCTCTGCATTGGCCATTGCCTTTGGGGTAGGGCTAGTATTAAATATTTATTTTAAGGGGTTATTATAATGACTATAGTAAAACAATTGCTGTTTTCATTTTTATCCATAATTGGTTTTTCAATATTATATGGTACTCCTAGAAATTCTATTTTAAAAACCAGTTTAGTAGGTGCCATGGGATGGATTAGCTTATATATTTCTTCTCTTTTCTTTGACAGCAAAATATTAGGAACTTTTTTGGCTGCCGTAACCGTTGGAATCCTAGGGGAACTATTCGCCAGATATTATAAAAAGCCAGCAACCGTGTTTATTATTCCTGGAATATTTCCATTAGTCCCCGGTGCTGGCATGTATTATACAATGCTTGCATTGATTGAAAAGGATTTTATTTCTGCTGCAAATAAGGGCACTGAAACCCTATTTATTGCAGCTGCTATTTCTATAGGTATAATTCTTTCAACAACATTATCAAGATCTATAAAACGGGTAAAAAGCAAAAATTAATTTTGCTTAGTATACTTTATCATTGTTTCCACTAAATCATCTAAAGTTTCATCTTCTGCTACCCCATCTAAATATTTTTTCAAACAATCCTTCATATGGTTTTCTAGTATTAAGCCTCCTACTGAATTTAAGGCAGCCCTTACAGCAGCTATCTGGATCAATATGTCTGAACAAGCTTTATCCTCTTCTATCATTTTCTGGATTCCTTTAACTTGTCCTTCAATCCTCCTCAACCTTTTTATTATTGCCTGGCTATCCTTGCTTTCAAATGTCAACCCCAATTCCTCCCTTTATTCTTTATTTAAATTTATTCCAATACCCTTATCATTTCCATTGCAACCTCGTCCCTCTTCCTTATATTCCTATCTATCCTTCTAACTATAATAAAAGACAAAATCAAAAATGCTACTCCAACTAAAAAACCTAGTACTTCATAGCTTTTTACATTCATGGACTTAAATAAATTGACCCCTAATATTATTCCAAATACTAGCAGGGCAAAGGGAATCATATAGGCAATCAATGCATACTTGATTATATTTTTAGGTTTAGCCTGTATCTCTACAATATCTCCAGCCTCTGCATTAATCCGATTCTCCATCATTACTACAATCTTAGGTGCACCACAACTTCCACCACAACTGCTACATCCTCCACCACATCCAGAGATCCGACGAACTTCTACTTCTGCCATATTATCACAAACCCTACGGACATATCCTAACTGTTCCATTAGGAAGCACCTCCAAACACTAAATCTTTAATAACCTCAGAGGCTAGGATTAGGCCAGCAACAGGAGGTACAAAAGAAACACTTCCTGGTACAGCCTTTCTAATCCCTTCCTTCTCTAAATTTGCCTTAATAGGCCTTTCTGTTGACCATACCACCTTTAAATTATTAATTCCTCTTTTCCTCAATTCATTTCTCATAACCTTAGCTAAGGGGCAAGTATTTGTATCATATATATCTCCTACCCTAAATTGGGTTGGATCTAACTTATTTCCTGCACCCATGGCAGATATTATTGGTATATTTAGCTTTTTACAGTTTTCAATTAAACTTATTTTAGAAGAAACCATATCTATTGCATCCACTACATAATTATAATCTGTAGATAGGAGTCTATCTTTATTTGCCTCAGAATATTTTTCATCAAATATAACAACTTTTAATTCGGGGTTGATATCAAGTAATCTTTCTTTCATTACCTCTACCTTTTTCAGTCCTACAGTTTTAGATGTAGCATGGATTTGTCTATTAATATTGGTAACATCTATTATATCATAATCCACAAGAACAATCTCTCCCAGTCCCGATCTAACTAATGCCTCACAGGTAAAAGACCCAACCCCACCGATTCCAAATACTGCTACCTTTGATCTACTTAATATATCCATTCCTTCTTTTCCTAATAACAATTCTGTTCTTATGAACCTATTATCCATACCCTTCTCCTTTCAAATAGGCTTGTTGGAATTGGTGTTTCCCAATTCCAACAAGCATGTACAATTATAGATTTAATTTTATGTGTACCTCATCTAATTGCAAATCTGACACCTGACTAGGTGCCCCTGTTAACAAGCAAGTGGCAGATTGGGTTTTTGGAAAGGCTATTACATCCCTAATATTAGAACTGCCAGTTAATAACATTACCAGCCTATCAAAACCATAGGCAATCCCTCCGTGGGGAGGAGTCCCGTATTTAAAAGCCTCTAATAGGAATCCAAACTTATCCCTAGCTTCCTCCTCAGTAAATCCAAGAGCTCTAAACATCCTATTTTGTAGTTCTGGATCACTTATTCTAATACTTCCTCCACCTATCTCATCCCCATTTATCACTATATCGTATGCCTTTGCCCTTACCTTCTCAGGTTCAGTC
>JAAYEM010000055.1 GCA_012728725.1 Tissierellia bacterium
AGATGGTAATGCCAGGAGACAATGCTAAGTTTACAATTGAGCTAATCACTCCAATAGCCATGGAAGAAGGACTAAGATTTGCTATTCGTGAAGGTGGAAGAACAGTAGGTGCTGGTGTTGTTACTAAAATTTTAGGATAAAGTTAGCATATTGAGACTAGGTCTTTCTGACCTAGTCTTTTTTAGGGCTATTATATAGGATAATATTAGATAAAACTGGATAAAATTATAGAGGGTTCCTTAGTTGAGCACTATTTAAGTGCAATATTATTTTTTATTGACATAATTTTTAATTTGTGATAGTTTATATTAAGTAATATGTTAGTAAGGGTGACTATACCCAATAGGATTTAGATAAATATAGATTTTGGTGCGGGGGGTGTAGCAAATGAGAGAGAGAATAACTTTAGCTTGTACTGAATGTAAGCAAAGAAATTACACATCTACTAAGAACAAAAGGAATACTACAGACAGATTAGAGCTTAAAAAATATTGCAAGTTCTGCAAAACACATACTGTCCATAAGGAGACCAGATAAAATAAAAACAGGTAAGGATGTGAGTTTATGGCGACTCAAACCAACACCAGAAAGGGAAAGGTAAGGACCTACTTTAAAGGGGTCAGGGCTGAGGTAAAAAAGGTTAATTGGCCAAGTAGGAAGGAATTAATAAACTATACTGCTATAGTAATTTTTATATCTATTATTGTATCTTTAGTAGTATGGATCCTAGACCTAGGCATACACCGTATATTATCTTTAATTATTAGGTAACAAGGAGGAGGGAAGGACCGGATAGGTCCCCAAACATATGACGGATAAGTCTGAAAGTAGAATGGAGAGGGCTAAAAAAGCCAAGTGGTATGTGGTTCATACTTATTCAGGCCATGAAAACAAGGTAAAGGCAAATATTGAAAAGATGGTGGAAAACAGAGGCATGATTGACGATATATTCGAGGTTGTAGTACCTACAGAGGAATATATCGATACTAAGGGTGGGGGAAAGAAGACTAAAGAGAGGAAGCTTTTCCCTGGGTATGTTCTTGTAAAAATGATAATGAATGATGAATCATGGTATCTTGTGAGAAATACTAGAGGTGTTACAGGATTTGTAGGACCAGGTTCTAAACCAGTTCCTTTAACTGAAGAAGAGGTTAGGGCTTTAGGAGTTCATGATGCAGTATTGCCATCTATAGACTTAAAGGAAAATGACGTAGTCAAGGTTATTACAGGGCCCTTTGAAAACTTCATGGGAACTGTTGAGAGTGTCAATCTTGAAAAGAAAAAGGTTAAAGTATTTGTATCCATGTTTGGAAGGGAGACCCTTGTAGAGCTGGATTATGACCAGATAGAAAAGTTATAACACTGCTTACAAAAGCTAACAAGCTTTTTAGATAGATTTATAACAGTGGGAGGGATCATCCCGACAAACCACATAGGAATTAGGAGGTGGAATAGATATGGCGAAAAAAGTTATTGCTGTAGTTAAGCTACAAATACCAGCTGGAAAAGCTACACCAGCACCACCTGTAGGAACTGCATTAGGACCTCATGGTGTAAATATAATGCAATTTACAAAAGAGTTCAATGCAAGAACTGCAGATCAAGCTGGAATGATAATACCAGTTGTTCTTACAGTTTATCAAGATAGATCCTTTAGCTTCATTACTAAAACACCACCTGTTTCAGTATTGATTAAGAAGGCTGTAGGAATTGAATCAGGTTCAGGTGAACCCAATAAAACAAAAGTAGCTAAGATTTCCTTAGACAAGGTAAGAGAAATTGCTGAAATTAAGATGCCAGATTTAAATACAAACAGTATAGAAGCTGCTATGAAGATGGTAGCTGGAACTGCAAGAAGCATGGGAGTAGTTGTTGAAGAATAAAACTAAGTGGGAGGATATTCCGCTAAAACCACAAGGAGGTATGTAAATGAAAAAAAGAGGAAAAAGATATCAAGAAAGTTCCAAATTAGTTGATAGAACCCGCCTATATGATCCAGTAGAAGCAATAGAATTGGTGCAAGAGACTGCCAAGGCTAAATTTGATGAAACTGTAGAAGTGGCAGTAAGGCTTGGGGTAGACCCAAGGCATGCAGACCAACAGGTAAGGGGTGCTGTAGTTTTACCCCATGGTACTGGTAGGACTAGAAAGGTTGTAGTATTCGCTAAAGGTGAGAAATTGAAAGAAGCAGAGGAAGCTGGAGCAGATTTTGTAGGTGGGGAAGAGCTTGTACAAAAGATTCAAAATGAAGGTTGGCTTGACTTTGATGTAGCAGTTGCAACTCCTGACATGATGGGGGTTGTAGGTAGGATTGGTAGAATTTTAGGACCAAAAGGCCTAATGCCCAATCCAAAATCAGGAACAGTTACCTTCGAGGTAGAAAAGGCTGTGAAGGAAATAAAGGCTGGTAAAGTAGAATATAGGGTAGACAAATCAAGTATAGTCCACGTGCCAATAGGAAAAATTTCCTTTGGAACAGAAAAATTATTAGAGAATTTTGCTACTCTTATGGAAGAGATAATTAGGGCTAAACCAGCTGCAGCCAAGGGAAGGTATTTAAGATCTGTTGTGCTGTCAAGCACTATGGGACCTGGAATCAAGGTAAACCCACAGCAATTGATGGATAAAATTGTTTCCAAAAAAGATTAAATATTCATTGACAAGTATAAAGTTTACTGATATAATCAACACGTTAATTAAATAAGCTGCCGTAGACAGTAGGAACCTATTTGGTTTAAAAAACTCCTACCGAGGCGGACGGGAAACTAATCTTTTTGACTTTGACATAGATTAGGGTCTCTCCGTGTCTACGGAGAGGCCCTTATTTGTTTAGCCTTTAGGAGGTGAAATTATTGAGCAAAGCCTTAGAACAAAAGAAGCAAATAGTTCAAGAGATTAAAGAAAAACTAGAAAAAGCCCAAGGTGTTGTATTGGTAGATTATAGGGGATTAAACGTAGAAGAGGTAACTAAATTAAGGCGTAATTGTACTGAAGCAGGAGTGGATTATAAAGTATATAAGAACACCTTGATGAGATTTGCTTTTAAGGAAGCTGGTTTTGAGGAATTCAACCAATACTTAACTGGTCCTAATGCGATTGCCTTTAGTTTTGATGATCCAGTTCAAGCAGCAAAAATTACTAATGATTTTGCAAAGGAACATGATAAATTAGAAATCAAGGCTGGTTTAGTAGATGGAAAGATAATAGGTGTTGAAGAGGTTAAAAATCTTGCAAACCTACCATCAAGAGAAGTTCTTGTTGCACAGGTTCTTGGTGGCTTGAATGCACCTATTACAGGATTTGCTAATGTACTTCAAGGAACAATTAGAAACCTTGTATATGCATTAAATGCTATTAGGGAAAAACAAGAAGGTTTACAAGCGTAAAATACAAATTAAGAAAGAAATTGGAGGGATATATAATGGCAAGTGAAAAAGTATTAAATTTAATTGAAGAAGTTAAGAGCTTAACTGTTTTAGAACTATCAGAATTAGTTAAGGCGTTAGAAGAGGAGTTTGGAGTTAGCGCTGCAGCACCAGTAGCAGTAGCAGCAGCCCCAGTAGCAGGAGGAGCAGCAGAAGCAGCAGCAGAAGAGAAAACAGACTTTGATGTTGTTTTAGCTGATGCAGGACAACAAAAGATTAAAGTTATAAAAGCTGTTAGAGAAATAACTGGATTAGGATTAAAAGAAGCTAAAGAATTGGTTGACAATGCACCAAAACCAGTAAAAGAAGGAGTTTCCAAGGAAGAAGCTGAAGAAATCAAAGCTAAGCTAGAAGAAGTTGGAGCAAGCGTAGAATTAAAATAATTTTAGGACATAAAAAGGCTTTCAATAGATGAAGGCCTTTTTTCTTCTATTTATAAAGTTATTAAAAATGGAAAAAATTATATTGAAATTGTTGACATATTGATTGTCTTGTGATAATATATTGAGATGCTATAATGAATGCAAAAATGCATTTTGTATAAAAACCTAAGTAAATGTCAATATTATAATAGGTTTATTTTAGGCTGGTAGTACCAAAAGTAAATATTTGCTTTTGGGTATTTTAGTTTAATAAGGGGTGAAATATACATGGTACATCCTGTTACATACGGAAAACGAGTCAGAATGAGCTATTCCCGTATTAAGGAAGTATTAGATTTGCCAGATTTAATCGAAGTACAAAGGTCGTCCTATGAATGGTTTATAGAAGAAGGATTGAAAGAAGTATTTGAGGACATCTCCCCTATACAAGATTATACTGGAAACTTAATATTAGAATTTGTAGATTACCATATTAGCGATGAACCAAAATATACCGAAGATGAAGCCAGAGAGAGGGATGCCAATTATTCAGCACCCTTAAAGGTGAAGGTGCGCCTCATAAATAGGGAAACTGGAGAAGTAAAGGAGCAGGAAGTTTTTATGGGAGATTTCCCTCTTATGACGGAAAAGGGAACTTTCATAATCAATGGGGCGGAGAGGGTAGTAGTCAGTCAATTGGTACGCTCCCCTGGTGTTTACTATTCACAATCAATTGATAAAACAGGAAAGAAACTCTACTCTGCAACGGTTATTCCCAATAGGGGAGCTTGGTTAGAGTATGAATCGGATTCCAATGATATAGTATATGTTAGGATTGATAGAACTAGAAAACTTCCAATCACTACTCTTTTAAGGGCTTTAGGCCTTAAATCCAATGTAGAAATAGTGGAAGTATTAGGGGAAACGGAGCAGGTACTTAGAACCTTAGACAAAGATAATACTAGCACTCAGGAAGAGGCTTTAATTGAGATATATAAAAGGTTAAGGCCAGGAGAGCCTCCCACTGTTGAAAATGCCAAATCTTTATTAAACAACCTATTCTTCGATTCTAAAAGATATGATTTGGCTAGGGTTGGTAGGTATAAGTTTAATAAAAAATTAGCTTTGTATAATAGGATTATAGGCAAAAAAGCAGCAGAGGATATTAGGGATCTTGAAACAGGAGAACTATTTGTTGCCCAAGGTGAAAAGATTACAAGACAAAAAGCCATAGAAATTGAAAATAGCGGAATAAATAGCGTAGACATAATGACTGATGATGGTAAGGTAGTTCGGGTATTAGGCAACCATTTTGTAGATGGAAAAGCTTTCAATTTGCCTTTTTCCTTGGAAGAACTAGGTTTAAAGGAAAAAGTTTATTATCCATTAATGAAAGAATTAATAGATACCTACGAGGATCCTAACGAGCTTAAAGAGGCAATCAAGGAAAGAGTTCGAGAACTTTCTCCAAAGCATATAATTTTTGAGGATATAGTTGCAAGTATCAATTATGAGTTTAATTTACTGTGTGGAATAGGGAACACAGATGACATAGATCATTTAGGCAATAGGAGATTGCGTACTGTAGGAGAACTTTTACAGAATCAATTTAGGATAGGATTATCTAGAATGGAAAGAGTTGTCAGAGAAAGGATGACCATTCAGGACATCGATGTGGCAACTCCCCAAGCCTTGATAAATATAAGGCCGGTGGTAGCTGCTATTAAAGAATTCTTTGGCAGCAGCCAATTATCCCAATTTATGGATCAAACCAATCCTTTAGCAGAATTAACCCACAAAAGAAGAATGTCAGCTTTAGGACCTGGTGGATTGAGCAGAGACAGGGCTGGTTTTGAGGTAAGGGATGTCCACAATTCCCATTATGGCAGAATGTGCCCAATAGAGACTCCAGAAGGTCCCAACATAGGCCTTATAACCTCCTTAACCACCTATGCCAGAATCAATGAGTATGGATTTTTAGAAGCTCCTTATAGGAAGGTGGATAAGGAAAGAGGGGTAGTTTTAGATGAGATAGAATATTTGACTGCTGATGAGGAAGATGAATTCATAATTGCCCAATCCAACGAACCCTTAGATGAAGAAAATAGATTTATAAATAAAAGAATAGTTGCTAGAGGTAAGGGTGGAGTTATAGACATATATCCAAGTAATGAAATAGACTATATGGACGTTTCACCTAAACAGATTGTATCTGTAGGTACAGCTATGATTCCATTCTTGGAAAATGATGACGCCAATAGGGCACTGATGGGTGCAAACATGCAACGTCAGGCAGTTCCCCTATTAAAATCTGAAGCTCCTATAATTGGAACTGGTATAGAATATAAGGCAGCCAGGGATTCAGGAGTTGTTGTAATAGCCAAAAATTCAGGGGTTGTAGTTAAGGTTAGTTCCAATGAAATATTGATTAAAAGGGATGAAGATGGCCAAATTGATAGATATAAATTATTAAAATTTAAACGTTCAAACCAAGGAACTACAATTAATCAAAGGCCTATAGTTAACAAGGGTGATAAGGTGGAAAAAGGAGAAGTTATAGCCGATGGACCCAGTACTGACCTAGGGGAAATAGCCTTAGGTAAAAACCTATTGGTAGCATTTATGACCTGGGAAGGCTATAATTACGAAGATGCTATATTGATAAGCGAAAAACTGGTTATCGATGATACCCTCACATCAATCCATATTGAAGAATATGAAGCTGAAGCTAGGGATACAAAGCTTGGCCCAGAAGAAATTACAAGGGATATTCCCAATGTGGGGGAAGATATGTTGAAGGACCTAGATGAACAGGGAATCATCAGGGTAGGTGCGGAAGTAAAATCAGGAGATATCCTGGTAGGAAAGGTAACACCAAAAGGAGAAACTGAACTAACAGCAGAGGAAAGGCTACTTAGGGCTATATTTGGTGAAAAAGCTAGAGAGGTAAGAGATACCTCCCTAAGGGTACCCCATGGGGAGTCGGGAATAGTAGTAGATGTAAAGGTATTTTCAAGGGAGAATGGCGATGAATTAGCTCCAGGAGTAAACCAAATGGTCAGGGTATATGTAGCTACTAAGAGAAAGATATCTGTAGGAGATAAGATGGCTGGTCGCCATGGAAACAAAGGGGTTATTGCAAGGATTCTACCTGAGGAGGATATGCCCTTCTTACCCGATGGAACTCCAGTAGAAATAGTCCTTAATCCTTTAGGAGTGCCTTCCCGAATGAATTTAGGCCAGGTTTTGGAAGTCCATTTAGGTTTGGCAGCTAAAAAATTAGGCTGGCATGTAGCCACACCAGTTTTTGATGGGGCCAGCGACGAGGACATAATGGAAGCCCTAGAAATGGCAGGTTTTCCCAGAAGTGGCAAGATAGAGTTAAGGGATGGAAGAACAGGGGAAGCTTTTGATAATCCTGTGACTGTTGGATATATGTACATGTTAAAGTTACACCATTTGGTGGACGATAAAATACATGCCAGATCTACAGGGCCATATTCCCTTGTGACTCAACAGCCTTTAGGAGGTAAGGCTCAATTTGGAGGTCAAAGATTTGGAGAAATGGAAGTTTGGGCCTTAGAAGCCTATGGAGCTGCCCATACCTTACAGGAAATATTAACAGTTAAATCTGATGATGTGGTAGGTAGAGTTAAGACCTATGAATCTATAGTAAAGGGAGAAAACATACCCGAGCCTGGTGTTCCAGAATCCTTTAAGGTTTTAATAAAGGAATTGCAAAGCTTAGCCCTTGATGTGAAAGTATTAACTGAGGAAGATGATGAAATAGAAATTGAGGAATCTGTTGATGATGGCATTACCGATTTAGAATTAATAGGTGACGATCTTGTAGAAGATAAAGATGAAGAAGATGATGAAGATGGTGGATTAAATAGCAGATTTATAATAGATGATGAAGTAGAGGATGATTTTGACGACGCTTTGGATGAAGATGATTTTTAGCAGTTTATTAAAACTTTATTATAGAAAGGAGAGAAAGCTCCTTGTTTGAATTAAATACATTTGACGCAATTAAAATTGGTCTTGCATCTCCTGAAAAGATAAGACAGTGGTCTAAGGGAGAGGTGAAAAAACCAGAGACTATAAACTATAGGACCTTAAAACCTGAAAAAGAGGGACTATTTTGCGAAAAGATATTTGGACCAACTAAAGATTGGGAATGTCATTGTGGGAAGTATAAAAGGGTTAGATACAAAGGTGTAGTTTGCGATAGATGCGGTGTTGAAGTTACTAAATCAAAGGTTAGAAGGGAGAGAATGGGGCATATAGAATTGGCTGCCCCTGTATCCCATATTTGGTATTTTAAAGGAATTCCAAGCAGGATGGGACTTATTTTAGATATGTCTCCCAGGGCATTAGAGAGGGTACTTTATTTTGCAGCCTATATAGTAGTAGATCCAGGAGATACACCTTTGTACCCAAAACAACTATTAACAGAAGCGGAATTCAGGGAAGCCCAAGAAAAGTATGGAAACAAATTTAGAGCTTTAATGGGTGCAGAGGCTATAAAGGAACTTCTGGAAAAGATAGATTTAGATAAAGAAGCAATGGAATTGAAACAACAGCTTAAAGAGGCTACAGGACAGAAAAAGACTAGGATAATCAGAAGGCTAGAGGTAGTGGAGGCCTTTAGAAAGTCTGGCAATAGGCCTGAGTGGATGATATTAGAAGTTATCCCAGTTATACCACCAGACTTAAGGCCCATGGTGCAATTAGACGGGGGCAGATTTGCTACCTCAGATTTGAATGATCTTTATAGAAGGGTTATTAATAGAAATAACAGACTAAAGAGATTATTAGATTTGGGTGCACCAGATATAATCGTTAGAAATGAAAAGAGGATGTTACAGGAAGCGGTAGACGCTTTGATAGATAATGGACGTAGGGGCAGGCCAGTCACTGGTCCAGGCAATAGACCCCTTAAGTCCCTATCAGATATGCTTAAGGGAAAACAAGGTCGATTTAGACAAAATCTTCTTGGTAAGAGGGTGGATTATTCAGGTCGTTCTGTTATTGTAGTTGGGCCAGAATTAAAGTTTTACCAATGTGGATTGCCTAAGAAGATGGCCTTGGAGTTATTCAAACCTTTTGTAATGAAGAAATTGGTCCAGGAGAACTATGCCCATAATATAAAATCGGCTAAACGCATGGTGGAAAGGATGAAGCCAGTAGTATGGGATGTTTTAGATGAAGTAATAAAGGATCATCCTGTGCTACTAAATAGGGCACCAACCCTTCATAGGCTGGGTATTCAGGCCTTTGAACCGGTACTGGTGGAAGGAAAGGCTATTAAACTACATCCCCTTGTCTGTACAGCTTATAACGCAGACTTTGATGGGGACCAGATGGCTGTCCACGTACCCTTATCTACTGAAGCCCAGGCTGAGGCAAGGCTTTTGATGCTATCTACCAACAATATACTTGCACCTAAGGATGGTAAGCCTATCACAACTCCAACCCAGGACATGGTATTAGGAAGTTATTACTTAACCCTTGAAAATCCTGGTGAAAAAGGAGAAGGAAAGATATTTTGTGATTATGATGAAATGCTCAAGGCCTACTACAATAATGAAGTAGGAATACATGCCAGGGTAAAGGTTAGGAAGAAATTGAGCAAAGAGGACCGAGGAGTTCTGGTAGAAAGTACTGTAGGAAGATTTATATTCAATGAACATATACCTCAGGATTTGGGATTTGTTGATAGGAATGTAGATAAGTATTCATTAGAGATTGATACACTTGTAGATAAGAAGATGCTAGGTGAAATAGTTGAAAGATGCTATAGAAAACATGGTAACACTGTAACTGCTGCTATGCTAGATCACATTAAGGAAGTTGGATTCCACTACTCAACCAAGGGAGCTATCACTATTAGCATGGAAGATATAATAGTACCTAAGGCAAAACAAGAGCTAATAGGCAAGGCAGAAGAAGAGGTAGACAAATTTGAAAAGTCCTATAGAAGAGGGCTTATATCCGACGAAGAAAGATATGAAAAGGTAATCGAGATTTGGAATAGGACTACAGAGGAAGTTACAGAGGCACTAATGGAAGAGCTAGATCATATGAATAATATCTATGTAATGGCCCGTTCAGGAGCAAGGGGTAGTAAAAACCAAATGAGGCAGCTGGCTGGGATGAGGGGATTAATGGCCAGTGCATCAGGTAAGACCATAGAAATACCTATAAAATCCAACTTTAGAGAAGGATTAGATGTATTGGAGTTTTTCGTATCTACCCACGGCTCAAGAAAAGGACTTGCAGATACGGCCCTTAGAACTGCCGACTCAGGATACTTAACAAGAAGGCTAGTAGATGTAAGCCAAGATGTTATAGTAAGGGAAGAAGATTGTGGAACAGACCAATATCTAGTAGCAAGGGCCTTCAAGGATGGCAGGGAAATAATTGAGGATCTAAAGGATAGAATAGTTGGTAGATTTGCAGCTGAAGATGTAGTGGAACCTGAAACTGATAGAATTATAGTAAGAAAAGAAGAAATGATCACAGAAGATATTGCAGAGGAGATAGAAAAGGCGGGTATAGAGGAAGTAAAAGTAAGATCTGTGCTAGGCTGCAGGACCCGTCATGGAGTATGTGCTAAATGTTACGGAAGAAATTTAGCTACAGGGGATCCAGTAAATGTAGGAGAAGCAGTAGGAACTATAGCAGCCCAATCCATAGGGGAACCAGGAACCCAGCTTACCATGCGTACCTTCCATACTGGAGGTGTAGCTGGTGCAGATATTACTCAAGGTTTACCAAGGGTTGAGGAATTGTTTGAGGCTAGAAAGCCAAAGGGCCTTGCCGTTATTTCAGAGATATCAGGAATGGTTACCATCAATGAAAGCAAGAAAAAGAAGGAAGTAATCGTTACATCTAAAGATGGAGAGAGCAAAACCTATACCATAAATTATGGCTCTAGATTGAAGGTAAGGGATGGAGACTACATTGAGGCTGGAGATGAAATCACTGAAGGTTCAGTAAATCCCCATGACATACTAAAGATCAAGGGTGTCAGCGGAGTACAAGACTATTTGGTTAAGGAAGTCCAGAGGGTATATAGGCTTCAAGGTGTAGATATAGCTGATAAACATATTGAAATAATAGTAAGGCAGATGTTAAACAAAGTAAAAGTTGAAGATCCAGGGGATACCGATTTGCTACCAGGAAGCCTTATAAACATATTTGATTTTGAGGAGATAAATAGACAGGCTATAGAAAATGGTGGCAAACCTGCAGTAGGCAAAAGGGCTTTGTTAGGTATAACAAAAGCTTCTTTGGCTACAGAGTCTTTCCTCTCAGCAGCTAGCTTCCAAGAAACCACCAGAGTGCTTACAGATGCAGCCATAAAGGGGAAAGTTGATAGGCTGATAGGCCTTAAGGAGAATGTTATAATTGGTAAATTGATCCCTGCTGGAACGGGAATGAGAAGATATAAGAATATAGATATAGTATATGAAGATGTAGAAAATGCTGAAATATTGGAAGAAAATAGTGTTGACACAGAAAATAACTGATGGTAGAATGTATAAGTGTGCAAATTTTAAGTGGACTCTTTGATAACATAAAGATTATGTGGATAGCAATATCCACATAATCTTTAAGGTGTTTAAAAGGAGGAGGAAACTTATGGTATCTAGGCTTGCTACTGATAACAAGGTGGTTGGAACTAGACAGGTAAAAAGAGCACTGGCTGGAGGAAAAGCTGAAGTAGTATATATCGCTGAAGATGCAGATAGAAAGATAACCCAAGAAATTATCCAATTATGTAATGAGAAGCAGGTTGAAATAGTATATGTGGAAAGCATGAAGAAGTTGGGGGAATTTTGTAAAATAGAGGTTAGTGCAGCTTCTGCTGCATTACTAAAATAATATTTTAACCAAAAGGAGGTGCAAGTATGCCAACAATCAATCAATTGATCAGAAAGGGCAGGCAAAAGGTTCAATATAAATCTAAGTCCCCAGCACTAGGTATCAATTACAATTCATTGAAAAAGGAGGCAACTCAAGTTAACTCACCACAAAAGAGGGGAGTATGTACAGCTGTTAGAACTGTTACACCTAGAAAGCCTAACTCAGCTCTAAGAAAGGTAGCCAGGGTTAGACTTACAAATGGTGTGGAGGTTGCTGCCTACATTCCTGGGATTGGTCACAACTTACAAGAGCACAGTGTTGTTCTTATAAGAGGTGGAAGAGTTAAAGACCTTCCAGGTGTTAGATACCATGTAATTAGGGGTACATTAGATACTGCAGGAGTAGAAGGCAGAAAGCAAGCCAGATCTAAATATGGGGCCAAAAGGCCTAAGGATAAATAGTTGTGCTAATAATGCAATGGAATTGTTCCATTTAATATAAATGCATTTATGTGCACAACGGCAGCATATAGCTGTCGAGTACCAATGAATCTACTTTTATGGTTAAGGAGGGAAGCAAGGTGCCAAGAAAAGGATATATAGCCAAAAGAGAAGTACAACCAGATCCTGTATATAATGATAAGGTTGTTACTAAACTAATTAATAATGTTATGCTTGATGGGAAAAAGGGAATAGCTGAAAGCATTGTATATGGAGCCTTCGAATATATAGCCGAAAAAACTGGCGAAGATCCATTAGAAGTGTTTTACAAAGCCTTAAACAATGTAATGCCAGTACTAGAAGTTAGAGCAAGACGTATTGGTGGAGCAACCTATCAAGTTCCTGTAGAAGTAAGACCAGAAAGAAGGCAAACTTTAGGTCTTCGTTGGCTTGTCCAATATTCAAGAGCTAGAGGGGAAAAGACTATGAAGGAAAGGCTAGCTAAAGAAATAATGGATGCTGCTAACAATACAGGAGCAAGTGTTAAGAAGAAAGAAGATACCCATAAGATGGCAGAGGCAAACAAGGCATTCGCACACTACAGATGGTAGATGCAGAGAGTCTGTTAAAGTAGAAAGTGTGGAGGGGGACATAGAAACAGGAAGGAGGAAAAATTGTGCCTAGAGAATTCCCATTAGAGAAAACACGAAACATAGGAATAATGGCCCATATAGATGCAGGAAAAACGACTACCACAGAGAGGATATTGTTTTACACTGGGAAGATTCATAAGGTAGGAGAGACCCATGAAGGAGCTGCTCAAATGGATTGGATGGAGCAAGAACAGGAGAGGGGAATTACCATAACATCTGCTGCTACTACATGCCAATGGAAAGGCCATAGGATAAATATAATTGATACACCAGGCCACGTGGATTTCACCGTAGAGGTAGAAAGATCCCTCAGAGTGTTAGATGGAGCAGTGGCAGTATTTTGCGCTAAAGGAGGAGTAGAACCTCAGTCAGAGACAGTTTGGAGGCAGGCTGACAAGTATCATATCCCTCGAATAGCTTTCGTCAACAAGATGGATATTGTGGGAGCAGACTTCTTTAGAGTAATAGAGATGATCAAGGATAGGCTTAAAGCTAATCCAGTCCCCGTACAAATACCCATAGGGAAAGAAGATGAATTTTCAGGTGTAGTAGATTTGATAAATATGAATGCCAGAATCTACAAAGATGATCTTGGACAAAAAATAGAAGTAGTAGACATACCAGAGGATTTAGTAGAGCTAGCGGAAGAATACAGGGAAAAATTACTAGAAAGCATAGCCGATTATGATGATGAGCTAATGATGAAATATCTTGAAGGAGAAGAGATAAGTCCTGAGGAGATCATAAAGGCTATAAGGAAAGCTACTACCAAGGTAGAGATAACTCCAGTTTTATGTGGTTCATCCTATAAAAACAAAGGGGTTCAACCACTACTGGATGCTATAGTGGATTATCTACCTTCACCGTTAGATATACCCCCTGTAAAGGGATTGAAGGTTGATTCAGATGAAGAGGAAGAAAGGAAACCATCCGATGATGAACCATTCTCTGCATTAGCCTTTAAGATAGTTACAGACCCTTATGTTGGAAAGCTTGCATATTTTAGAGTGTATTCAGGTACACTTAAATCAGGGTCTTATGTATACAATCCTACAAAAGGCAGAAGGGAGAGAATAGGCAGGATATTGTTGATGCATGCCAACAAAAGGGAAGAAGTGGATGAAGTATATGCTGGAGATATTGCAGCAGCAGTAGGGCTTAAAGATACTACCACAGGTGATACCTTGTGTGATATGGACAATCCAATAGTATTGGAATCAATGGAATTTCCAGAAACCGTTATATCTGTAGCTATTGAACCAAAGTCAAAGGCAAGCCAAGAGAAGATGACTATTGCGTTAGCAAAATTGGCTGAGGAAGACCCAACATTTAAAACTTATACCAATGAGGAAACAGGCCAGATATTGATAGCTGGCATGGGAGAATTACACTTAGAAATAATAGTAGACAGACTTCTTAGGGAATTCAAAGTGGAAGCCAATGTAGGTAATCCTCAAGTTGCCTATAAAGAATCTATTTCAGTTCCTGCAGAAGCGGAGGCCAAATATATTAGACAGTCTGGTGGCCGTGGTCAATATGGTCATGTTAAGATTAAGGTTGAACCACAAGAAGCGGGAGCAGGCTATGAGTTTGTTAATGCTATAGTAGGAGGGGTTATACCAAAAGAGTATATACCTTCTGTAGATAATGGAATCCAGGAAGCTATGCAGTCTGGTGTTCTTGGAGGCTATCCAGTTATCGATGTAAAGGTCACCCTTTATGATGGTTCCTACCATGAGGTTGACTCTTCAGAAATGGCCTTCAAAATTGCAGGCTCTATGGCCTTTAAGGAGGCTATGTCAAAGGCAAAACCTGTGCTGTTAGAACCAATAATGAAAGTAGAAGTTATTGTGCCAGAAGAGTACATGGGTGATGTAATAGGAGACATTAACTCAAGAAGAGGTAAGATAGAAGGAATGGAACCAAGGGGAGGCGTTCAAGTAATTAGAGGCTTTGTACCACTAGCTGAAATGTTTGGCTATGCTACAGATCTTCGCTCAATCACCCAGGGTAGAGCAGTTTATACAATGCAGTTTGACCGTTATGAACCAGTACCAAGCAATATTGCAGAGAAAGTATTAGGACATAAATAACATTTATTATTAAGGAGGAATAGAAATGGCAAAGGAAAAATTTGAGAGAACCAAACCTCACGTCAATATAGGAACAATAGGTCACGTAGACCATGGAAAGACCACATTAACAGCAGCTATAACAATGGTATTAAATAAAAGATACGGATCAGGGCAAGTAATGAGCTATGAAAATATAGATAAG
>JAAYEM010000056.1 GCA_012728725.1 Tissierellia bacterium
AGATGGTAATGCCAGGAGACAATGCTAAGTTTACAATTGAGCTAATCACTCCAATAGCCATGGAAGAAGGACTAAGATTTGCTATTCGTGAAGGTGGAAGAACAGTAGGTGCTGGTGTTGTTACTAAAATTTTAGGATAAAATTCAAAGGCAAAAGAAGGGGACTTTAGGCCTCCTTCTTTTGATATATCCATGAATAAAAAAGGTAGAAAAAAATCTAAAATAGTATAAAAAAGACTTGAGTTTTTCTGCATTTTGCTATAAACTATAGTAGTGTCCATTTAGACATTGCGATGATACAAAAGGTTGCCCCGCACTCAATCCAATAAATAAATATAAGCGTAAAATACTTCTCAATCCTTTGCAAGCTACATTTAACCACTTTGTTTATTGGATTGAGTGCGGGGGGAATTTTTGTGGAGTATGTCCGGTTACAAATCGGGCGACTGGAATTGTCACATATGGCTAGTAGGGCTAAGGCCATTTATATAAAAAAACATTACAACACACCCGGAAGTGTGTATCGGCAATTCCATGTCGCATGTAAAATATAAAAGCATGCGATAGAAGGAGGGAATTAAATGTCAAACAAAGGTAAACAAAAAATTAGGATTAGATTGAAGGCTTATGATCATGAGCTGTTAGATGCATCGGCTCAAAAGATTGTGGAAACTGCAAAGAGGACTGGGGCAGATGTATCTGGGCCAGTACCATTGCCAACAGAAAGAGAAGTAATTACAATCTTAAGAGCAGTTCATAAGTACAAGGACTCCAGAGAGCAATTTGAACAAAGGACTCACAAGAGATTAATTGACATACTTAATCCAAATCAAAAAACAGTAGATTCACTTATGAAATTGAATTTACCTGCTGGTGTTGATATTGAGTTAAAACTATAATTTCTTAGAATGATTACCAAAGGTAATCCGCTGTAAGATAATAGGAGGTGTAGAAGGTGAAAAATATTTTAGGCAAAAAAATTGGAATGACCCAAATATTCAATGAAGATGGAGATATTATTCCTGTAACAGTAGTAGAAGCAGGACCAGTAAAGGTTATCCAAAAGAAAACTGTTGAAAGTGATGGATACAATGCAATCCAAGTTGGTTTTCAGGATGTAAAGGAAAGAAGAGTTAACAAGCCATTAAAAGGCCATTTTGATAAAGCAGGAGTGGAATACAAAAGACATTTAAAAGAATTCACTGTAGACAATATAGATGAATTTGAAGTTGGCGATGAAATCAAAGTAGATATATTTGAGGCAGGAGATAAGGTTGATGTTACAGGAATATCTAAAGGTAAAGGAACTCAAGGCCCTATAAAGAGGCATAATTTTTCTAGGGGACCAGAAAGCCATGGTTCAAAATACCATAGAGGTGGAGGAGCAAGAGCTGCGGCTGCTTATCCAGGTAGGGTATTTAAGGGCAGTAAAGGCGCTGGCAGAATGGGTAATGAAAGGGTTACTGTTCAAAACCTTGAGGTAGTAAGGGTGGATGCAGACAGAAACCTATTGCTCATTAAAGGTGCTGTTCCAGGGCCAAAAGGTGGCTTATTAATAATAAAGGAAACTGTTAAAAAGAAGTAAGGAATGGTAGAAAGGAGGATATGGCATGCCTAAAGTTAATGTTTACAATACATTAGGTGAACAGGTAGGAGAGATAGAGTTAAGGGAAGATGTATTCGGCGTTGAAATAAATCAACATGTGCTTTATGAAGCAGTAAAAAATCATCTTGCTAATAGAAGACAAGGAACTCAATCAGCTAAAACGAGAGCTGAAGTAAGAGGTGGAGGAAGAAAGCCTTGGAGACAAAAAGGTACAGGTAGAGCACGTCATGGAAGCATAAGGGCACCCCAATGGGTAGGCGGTGGAGTTGTTTTTGCACCAAAGCCAAGGGATTATAGTTATAAGCTTCCTAAAAAGATAAAAAGACTGGCGATGAAATCAGCACTAAGCTCCAAGGTGGCCAACAATGAAATAATAGTATTAGAAGAATTAAGTTTAGATCAGCCTAAGACTAAAGAGATGGTGAATATACTATCCAATATTAAAGCTGGCAAGAAGGCCCTTATAGTAATGGATGAAAAGGATGTTAATGTAATAAAGTCTGCTAGGAATATACCTAATGTACAGACTACACTTGTTAACACTTTAAACGTTTATGATATATTGAATCACGACTCCTTTATCATAACTAAGGATGCGGTGAGAAAAGTGGAGGAGGTGTATGCATAATGCGTGATCCACACGATATCATCATTAAGCCCATAATTACAGAAGATACTATGGATAAGATGGCAGAAAGAAAGTACACTTTTCAGGTGGATAGAAGGGCTAATAAATCGGAAATCAAAAAAGCCATAGAGAAGATATTTGGCGTTAAGGTTAAAAAGGTTAATACCATAAACATGCAGGGGAAAGAAAAGAGAATGGGAATACATGTAGGCAGAAGGCCAAATTGGAAGAAAGCAATAGTAACTTTAACCGAAGACTCAAAAGGAATAGAATTCTTTGAAGGTATGCAATAAGTTTGAGTAAAAGGAGGGAACGATAATGAGTATTAAAAAATACAAAGCAACTTCCCCAGGAATCCGTCAAATGTCTGTTTCTACATTTGAAGAGATTACAAAAAAAGAACCAGAAAAATCATTGGTGGTTAGCTTAAAGAAAACAGGTGGAAGAAACTCTCAGGGAAGGATTACTGCACGTCATAGAGGTGGCGGTGTAAAGAGGAAGTACAGGATAATCGATTTCAAAAGAGATAAAGACGGAATACCAGGAAAAGTTGCTGCTATAGAATATGATCCAAATAGGACTGCAAATATTGCTCTTATTCATTATGCTGATGGTGAAAAGAGATATATATTGGCTCCAAACAAATTAAAAGTTGGGGATGTAATTGAATCTGGACCAGATGCGGATATAAAGATAGGAAATGCTTTACCCCTTAGAAATATACCTGTAGGTACTACAGTTCACAATATAGAACTTAAACCTGGCAAAGGTGGCCAACTGGTTAGATCTGCTGGTTCATCAGCTCAACTAATGGGTAAGGAAGGCAAATATGCTCAGCTTAGACTTCCATCAGGAGAATTTAGACTTGTACTATTAGATTGCCGTGCAACCATAGGTCAGGTTGGAAATATTGAACATGAAAACTTAACCTTGGGTAAGGCAGGTAAGAGTAGACATTTAGGCAGAAGACCTCATGTTAGAGGTAGTGCCATGAACCCTGTAGATCACCCACATGGTGGTGGGGAAGGAAGAGCACCTATCGGTATGCCATCTCCGATGACTCCATGGGGCAAACCAACCTTAGGATATAAGACAAGGTCTAAGAATAAGGAATCGGACAAATACATTATAAGAAGAAGAAAGTAGCAATATGTTAATCTGAAAGGAGGAATAATAATGGGTAGATCTCTGAAGAAGGGTCCATTTTGTGATCATCATCTTCTTAAAAAAATTGAAGAGTTGAATAAGAAGAACGAAAAAAAGGTTATTAAGACTTGGTCACGCCGTTCTACTATATTTCCACAAATGGTAGGCCATACTATAGCAGTTCATGATGGAAGAAAGCATGTACCTGTATATATTACTGAAGACATGGTAGGCCACAAACTTGGTGAATTTGTACCTACTAGAACGTTTAGAGGCCATGGTGATAAGACTGAAAGGTCAACGGCACTGAAATAGAGGACAAAGGAGGGAATCTGAATGGAAGCTAGGGCTATAGCTAAATATATACGAATTTCGCCTTTAAAGGTAAGATTCATATGCGATGAAATAAGAGGTAAGCAAGTAGATGAAGCTTTAACAATCCTTAGGTTTACTCCTAAGAAGGGCGCAAGAATACTTGAAAAGGTTTTGAATTCGGCTATTGCTAATGCGGAAAACAATTTTAATATGGATAGGGATAAATTATACGTAGCAGATGCCTATGCCAATGATGGTCCAAGACTAAAAAGATGGAGGCCAAAGGCAAGGGGAATGGCTTATCCAATACTAAAAAGGACTAGTCATATAGGTGTTGTAGTTAAGGAAAGAGAGTAGAAAAGGAGGGATAGTTAATGGGTCAAAAGGTTAACCCACATGGATTAAGAGTCGGGATAATTAAGGATTGGGATTCAAAATGGTATGCGGACAAGAAGAACTTCCATGAGTTTTTAATAGAAGATTATAAGATCCGTAAATATATCAAGGATAATATGTTTATAGCTGGAATTTCAAAAATTGAGATAGAAAGAGCTGCCAACAGGGTTAAGGTTTCAGTTTATACGGCTAAACCTGGCATGGTTATTGGTAGGGGCGGTTCTGGTGTAGAAAGTTTAAGGAAGGAATTAGAAAAACTTACCAAGAAAAATGTAATCATTAATGTAGAGGAAATAAAGGTGCCAGAATTGGATGCCCAATTGGTGGCAGAAAATATTGCTGCACAACTTGAAAGAAGGGTTTCCTTTAGAAGGGCAATGAAGCAAGCAATTCAAAGGACTATGAGAGCAGGCGCAGAAGGAATTAAGACTGCTGTATCTGGTAGACTTGGTGGAGCAGATATGGCAAGGACTGAAGGCTATAGTGAAGGTACAATACCTCTTCAAACTTTAAGAGCAGATATAGATTATGGATTTGCTGAAGCAGATACTACCTATGGAAAATTAGGAGTAAAGGTATGGATATATAAGGGAGAAATTCTTCCTACTAAAAAAGTAGAAGAAGATCAGAATGAAAAGGAAGAGGAAAAAAAGTAGATATTAAAGATCTGTAGGAAGGAGGAAGGTAAAATGTTAATGCCTAAAAGAGTAAAATATCGTAGAGTTCATAGAGGAAGAATGAAAGGGAATGCAACCAGAGGAAATAAGATTACCTATGGTGAGTATGGACTGCAAGCCCTTGAACCAGCATGGATAACTTCTAATCAAATAGAGGCAGCTAGACGTGCTATGACCAGATCTGTTAGAAGAGGCGGTAATATTTGGATAAAGGTATTTCCAGACAAACCAATTACCGAAAAGCCAGCTGAAACACGTATGGGTGCAGGTAAAGGATCCCCAGAATATTGGGTAGCAGTAGTAAAACCAGGAAGAATATTATTCGAAATGAGTGGGGTATCAGAAGAAGTAGCAAGAGAAGCTATGAGATTGGCAGCACACAAATTACCTATAAAAACCAAATTTGTCACTCGTGACGATGGAGATGAAAAGGGTGGTGAATCTAATGAAGGCTAAAGAAATCCGCCAAATGACAGACCAGCAATTGAATGAAAAATTAAAAGAGTTAAAGAGCGAATTATTCAACTTAAGATTTCAACTGGCTACAGGTCAATTGGATAATCCTATGAGAATTAAAGCTGTTAGAAAAGATATTGCCCGTATAAAAACCATTGTTAGAGAAAGAGAATTAGGTATAGGAAAGGAGGTATAACCTCATTATGGAAAGAGGAAATCGTAAAGTTAGAATAGGTCATGTTGTTAGCGATAAAATGGATAAGACGGTGGTAGTTGCCGTTGAAACCTTTGTAACTCACCCTATATATAAGAAGCAAATTAAAAGAACTACAAAATTCAAGGCTCACGATGAAAACAATGAATGTAGAGTTGGAGATTTAGTAAGAATTATGGAGACTAGGCCATTAAGTAAGGAAAAACGTTGGAGAGTCGTAAATATAATTGAAAGAGCAAAATAGTCCTTATGCCTGGAAAGGAGGTATACTAAATGATTCAAACTGAAAGCAGAATAAAAGTTGCAGATAATTCAGGTGCAAGAGAATTATTGGTTATTAGGGTATTAGGAGGTACCAATAAAAAGTATGCCAATATAGGGGATGTTGTCGTTTGTTCTGTTAAATCTGCAGTTCCTGGCGGTGTTGTTAAGAAGGGACAAATAATTAAAGCTGTAGTAGTAAGGACAAAACATGGTGTGCGTAGAAATGATGGCTCCTATATTAAGTTTGATGATAATGCAGCTGTTATTATTAAGGACGACAACAATCCTGTAGGAACTCGTATATTTGGCCCTGTAACAAGGGAGTTGAGAGGAAACTTCATGAAGATAATATCCTTAGCACCGGAAGTACTATAAGGGAGGTGTAAAGCATGCATGTAAAAAGAGGAGACACTGTAATAGTCATTTCTGGAAAAGATAAAGGTAAAAAGGGAAAGATACTAAAGGTGTTACCTAAAGAAAACAAAGTGATTGTTGAAGGAATAAATATGGTTACTAAGCATATGAAGGCCCGTGGCCCCAATCAACCAGGTGGAATAATCCGTACCGAAGGGGCTATATATGCATCAAAAGTTATGTACTATTGTGAAAAGGACAAAAAAGGAGTTAGGGTAGGCCGTAAATTATTGGAAGATGGTAAAAAGGTTAGAGTATGTAAAAAATGCGGAGAAATACTAGACAAATAAGGTGTTACTGAAAGGAGGTAATAGGAATGGCTTCCAGATTGAAAGAAAAATACCAAAACGAAGTTGTACCTGCTTTGATGGAAAGGTTTCAGTATAAAAATATAATGGAGGTTCCAAGGCTTGAAAAGATAGTGTTAAATATGGGGGTAGGAGAGGCTAAAGACAACCCAAAGGCATTGGAATCTGCTGTTAATGAACTAGCACTAATATCAGGCCAAAAACCTGTTGTTACTAAGGCAAAAAAATCAATTGCAAATTTCAAATTACGTCAAGGAATGAAGGTAGGAGCAAAGGTAACTCTTAGAGGAGATAGAATGTATGACTTTTTAGATAAATTGATGAACATTTCCCTACCAAGGGTTAGGGACTTTAGAGGAGTAAGTAGTTCCTCATTTGATGGAAGAGGAAATTATGCATTAGGAATAAGGGAACAATTAATATTCCCTGAAATCGATTATGATATGGTAGACAGCATTAGAGGATTGGATATAGTAATAGTTACAACTGCTAAGACAGACGAAGAAGCCAAAGCATTTTTGGAACTAATGGGAATGCCCTTTAGAAAATAGATAAGGAGGGAGAGTAATTTGGCAAAAAAATCCATGATTGTAAAGCAAAAAAGAAAGCCAAAGTTTAGCACAAGACAATATAACAGGTGCAATATATGCGGAAGACCTCATGCATATTTAAGAAAGTATGGAGTATGTCGTATTTGTTTCAGAGAATTAGCTTATAAGGGCCAAATCCCTGGAGTTAGAAAAGCAAGTTGGTAGTATTAAGGTTATGAAAGGAGGTAGCTAAATATGATGACTGACCCAATTGCTGATATGTTAACAAGAATAAGGAATGGAAACAATGCTAAACACAGCACAGTGGATATTCCTGCCTCGAATATAAAGAAGGAAATAGCTAGAATATTACTGGAAGAAGGATTTATTAAGGGCTATGATGTAATAGATGACGGAAAACAAGGGATTATTAGAGTGGAATTAAAGTACGGTAAGTATAATGAAAAAGTAATTAGTGGAATAAAAAGAATTTCAAAACCTGGTTTAAGAGTGTATGTTAAGAGCGATGAAATACCCAGAGTACTAGGTGGACTTGGAATAGCAATCCTTTCAACATCAAAGGGAATAATGACTGATAAGGAAGCAAGAAAAGAAGGTATAGGTGGAGAAGTTGTTTGTTACGTATGGTAATAAGGCTTAATCTACAGGAATAGGAGGTGCACTTATGTCAAGAATAGGACTGAAACCAATAGATATCCCAAGTGGAGTTGAAATTAAAATTGATGATAAAAACTTTGTAGAAATAAAGGGACCAAAGGGTGCAATTGGACAACAATTGAGTCCAGAGATGGAAATAAAGATAGAAGAAAACCA
This sequence comes from Tissierellia bacterium, assembly GCA_012728725.1. Taxonomy (GTDB): domain Bacteria; phylum Bacillota; class Clostridia; order Tissierellales; family Tepidimicrobiaceae; genus JAAYEM01. The sequence continues at coordinate 7,788 of JAAYEM010000056.1, forward strand.
AATACTTGTTAATCGTCCAAGTGAAAATAAAAGACATAAATCATTACATGGATTAACAAGGACCTTGATTGCAAACATGATTGAAGGTGTAACTAAGGGTTATGAAAAAAAATTAGAGATTCATGGCACTGGATATAGGGCTCAAAAACAAGGGAAAAAGCTGATTTTAAATCTAGGCTTTTCTCATCCAATAGAGTTGGAAGATCCAGAAGGAATTGAAGTAGAGGTACCTGCAGCAAATCAAATAATTGTCAAAGGCATAGACAAACAAAAGGTTGGCAATTATGCGGCCGTTATTAGAGATTTTAGAAAGCCAGAGCCTTACAAAGGCAAGGGAATTAGATATGCTGATGAGGTTATAAGGCGTAAAGTTGGAAAGACAGGTAATTAGAAAGGAGTGAACAGGATTGCTAAAAAAAGAAAGTAGAAATGAATTGAGAAAAAAGAGACACATAAGGGTTAGAAAGAAAGTATTTGGAACTCCTGAAAGACCAAGAATAAATGTATACAGAAGCAACAGCCATATATATGCTCAGATTATAGACGATGTAGCCGGCCATACATTAGTATCAGCTTCAACTTTGGATAAAGAGTTAAGGGATAAGTTATCCTCAACTTGCAATAAAGAAGCAGCTAGACTGGTAGGTCAACTAGTGGGCAAAAGGGCTCTAGAAAAAGGAATTAAGAAGGCGGTATTCGATAGAAGTGGTTATATATACCATGGACGTATTAAGGAACTTGCTGAAGGGGCCCGTGAAGCTGGACTAGAATTTTAACAGAAGGAGGGGAATAAATGGAACGTTCATATGTGGATCCCAATGAATTAGATTTAAAAGAGAGAGTTGTTAGTATAAATCGTGTAGCCAAGGTTGTAAAAGGTGGTAGAAACTTTAGATTTTCTGCCCTGGTAGTTGTTGGAGATGAAAATGGTCATGTTGGTGTAGGGATGGCTAAAGCCCTAGAAGTACCTGAGGCTATTAGGAAGGCTATCCAAGATGCTAAAAAACATATAATTCAAGTTCCTCTTGTAGGAACAACAATACCCCATGAAATAATAGGAGAGTATGGGGCAGGTAAGGTATTGCTTAAGCCATCTAAAGAGGGTACTGGAGTTATTGCAGGTGGTCCAGTACGTGCAGTGTGTGAGTTGGCTGGTATTAGAGATATAAGGACCAAATCCTTAGGATCCAACAATCCAAGAAACGTTGTTAATGCCACAATGGAAGCTCTAAAGAGTTTAAAGAGGGCAGAAGAGGTTGCAAGATTGAGAGGAAAAACTGTAGAAGAAATTTTAGGTTAGGAGGGGAGTATAGTGGCTAAGATAAAAATAAAGCTAGTTAGATCTGTCATTGGCAGACCGGAAAAACATAAAAGGACCATAGAGGCTCTTGGACTTAGAAAAATTGGCCAGGTAGTGGAAAAGGAAGATACTCCTCAAATTAGAGGTATGATAGCTAAGGTAGACTACATGGTTGAAGTAATAGAATAATTATTGGAGGAGGTGTACCTATGAAATTACACGAATTAAGACCACAAGCTGGAGGCGGAAGTAAAAAACCCAAAAGAGTAGGAAGAGGTATTGGCTCAGGCCACGGTAAAACTTCTGGAAGAGGGCATAAGGGTCAAAATGCAAGGTCTGGCGGCGGAGTAAGACCTGGATTTGAAGGAGGCCAAATGCCATTAATTAGAAGGCTACCTAAACGTGGTTTTACAAATATATTTGCCAAAGAATATGCCATTATTAATGTGGAAGATTTAAATAGATTTGAAGATAATACTGTTGTAACTCCAGAGCTTTTAATCGATGAAGGGTTAGTTAAAAGGGGCAAGGCAGTAGATGGCATAAAGATATTGGGCGATGGAGATATAAATAAAAAACTCACTGTAAAAGCTCACAAGTTCAGCAAAACAGCTGCTGAAAAAATTGAGGCTGCAGGAGGAAGGATAGAGGTGATATAGATGCTTTCAACCTTGAGAAACGCCTGGAGAATACCAGAGATTCGGCAGAAAATTATCTTTACCATATTGATGCTACTGGTGATCAGGCTAGGCTCAAGTATTCCGGTGCCATATATGGATAAAGAGATTATAGGCCAGATATTTGAAGCTGGTCGAGGTGGAGTATTAGGTTTTCTTGATTTAATAGCTGGAGGGGCATTTAGTAACTTTAGTATATTTGCATTGAATATATCTCCCTATATCACTGCATCTATTATAATTCAGCTTCTTACTATAGCTATTCCAAAATTGGAGGAAATAGCCAAGGAAGGGGAAGAAGGACGTAAAAAGATAGCCCAATGGACAAAATATGGAGCTGTAATATTGGCCATAATCCAGGCAATCGGTATAAGTATTGGATTCTTCAATAGGGCCCTTATAGCACAAGGTCCTCTACAAACTGCCATAGTGGTGATCTCCTTGACGGCTGGTACAACCTTTTTAATGTGGATAGGAGATCTGATTACAGAGAAGGGTATTGGTAATGGTATCTCCCTTATTATATTTGTGGGTATCATAGCAAGACTTCCTGCAGAATTAATAGGAACTGTCCAATTAGTTAGACTTGGATTATTGAGTGTAGTTAAACTGATTCTATTCATAATTGTAGCTTTAATAATAATAGCAGTAGTAGTAGCCTTACAGGTGGGAGAAAGGAGAATACCTGTCCAATATGCTAAAAAGGTAATAGGCAGAAGGATGTATGGTGGTCAGAGTACCCATATACCATTGAAGGTGTCAATGGCAGGGGTTATTCCTGTAATATTTTCTACTTCCTTGTTAGCTTTTCCACAGACCATCTCCCTTTTCTTTAAAGGAGAGGTAGCGGAGTGGATAACCAAGTATTTAACAGTGGAAGGTAGCGTAGGCATATGGGTTTATTCCATATTAAATGTGCTATTGATTATATTCTTCACATATTTCTATACTGCTGTTCAATTTAATACAGTGGAATATGCTAAGAATTTACAGCAATACGGTGGATTTATACCAGGAATCAGACCTGGTAGACCAACTACAGAATATTTAGATAGGGTAATATCTAGAATAACTTTTGTAGGAGCTATATCCCTAGCCTTAATAGCATCATTACCAATTATATTATCCCATCTATTTAAACTAAACATTAATTTTGGTGGGACTGCTCTTATAATCGTTGTAGGGGTTGCCCTTGAAACTGTAAAACAAATTGAAGCTCAAATGGTAATGAGGCATTATAAAGGCTTCTTAAAATAAAACTATAGGAGATGGTTTAATGAGATTAGTTATACTTGGCCCCCCTGGTGCAGGTAAAGGTACTCAGGCATCAGCTATAGTAAAAAAATATAATATACCCCATATATCCACTGGTGATATATTCAGGGCTAATATAAAAGCGGGAACGGAATTGGGTAAAAAGGCAAAAACCTACATGGATAAGGGTCTACTGGTACCTGATGAATTGGTGGTATCTATCGTAAAAGATAGATTAACAGAAGAGGATTGCAAAGATGGTTTCCTTTTGGATGGATTTCCTAGAACAGTTAATCAGGCGGAAGCCCTAGATAAGGAATTGAATGAAATGGGTTTAAAATTAGATAGGGTAATAAATATAGATGTAGAAAAGGACATATTGATTGAAAGAGCCATTGGAAGAAGGATTTGCAGAAACTGTGGAGCTACCTATCATATAAAATTTAATCCTCCTCAAAGGGAGGGAGTTTGTGACAACTGTAAAGGAGAGCTATTCCAAAGGGATGATGATAAGGTAGAAACGGTAGAGAAAAGAATTGAAGTATATATTGAGGAAACTAAACCTTTAATTGATTATTATATGAAGAAAGGGTTATTATTAAATATAGACGGTTCTAAGTCAATAGATGCCATATTTGAAGAAATAGTAAACCATTTGGAAAAGTAATTTCAAGAGAAAGGCTAGGGCCTTTCTCCGTTGTTGATTAGTATGACAGCTCATCAATAACATAAAGAGGTGAACTTTATGGATTCTACTTGTGACATAAGCATTGGACAGGTGGTTAGGTCAAGAGCTGGTCGTGATAAAGGTAGGGTTTTCCTGGTACTAGATATTTTGGACGATAAACATGTGCTAATTGTAGATGGGGATTTAAGAAAGATAGAGAAACCAAAGAAGAAAAAGGTAAAACATTTGATAGTATATAATAGGATATTGGATGAATTTAAACACAAAATTGAAAACAAAATTGAAATTAACGACGCTTATATTAGAAAACTGTTAGAACCTTTCAATGAAGATGTGTAAATTTGGATTAATAGGAGGTTCGATAACTGGATGTCTAAAAAAGATATTATTGAGGTTGAAGGTACAGTAGTTGATGCCTTGCCAAATGCTATATTCAAAGTGAGATTGGAAAATGGTCACGAGATATTGGCCCATATTTCAGGAAAGTTGAGAATGAACTATATAAGGATACTTCCGGGAGATAGGGTAACAGTGGAATTATCGCCCTATGATTTAACAAGGGGGAGAATAACCTGGCGAAATAAGTAGCATAGGAGGGATTTAAGTGAAAGTAAGACCATCAGTTAAAAAGATATGCGAGAAGTGTAAGGTTATTAGAAGAAAAGGAAGAGTAATGGTTATCTGTGAAAACCCAAGACATAAACAAAAACAAGGTTAATCATAGTAGGACGGTGTTAGATCAAATTTATTGATACTTTAGGAGGTGTAAATAGTAATGGCCAGAATTGCAGGTGTTGACTTACCAAGAGATAAAAGGGTAGAAATTGGTCTAACCTACATTTATGGAATAGGTAGGTCTAGAGCAAATGAGATTTTGAAAAAGGCTAATGTAGATCCAAATACAAGGGTAAAGGATTTAACAGAATCTGAAATTAATGCTATAAGAAGCATTGTTGATACCTATCAAGTTGAAGGTGATTTGAGAAGAGAAATTGCAATGAATCTAAAGAGACTAAGGGAAATAGGTTGCTATAGAGGAATAAGGCATAGAAGAGGACTACCAGTAAGAGGACAAAGAACCAAGACTAATGCAAGGACTAGAAAGGGTCCTAGAAGAGCAATAGGTAAGAAAAAGTAATAAGAGGATAAAGGAGGGAAAATAGGTGGCAGCTAAAAGAGCAAAGACTACTCGTGTAAGAAGAAGAGAACGTAAGAATATAGAGAGAGGCCAAGCACATATCCAATCAACATTTAATAATACTATGGTAACTCTAACAGATTTACAAGGGAATGTAATATCATGGTCAAGTGCTGGCTCATTAGGATTTAAAGGTTCAAGGAAAGCTACTCCTTTTGCAGCTCAACAAGCAGCAGAGGAGGCGGCAAAAAAGGCTATGGAACATGGATTAAAAACTGTTGAGGTTTATGTAAAAGGTCCCGGTTCAGGGAGGGAAGCTGCAATAAGGTCTCTTCAAGCAGCTGGCTTAGAAGTAAGTTTAATAAAGGATGTTACTCCAATTCCACACAATGGATGTAGACCACCAAAACGTAGAAGAGTTTAATATAGGAGGTGTAAAAAGATGGCTAGATATACAGGTCCAGTTTGTAGATTATGCCGTAGGGAAGGACTTAAATTATATTTAAAAGGTGATAAATGCTATACAGACAAATGCCCTGTTTCAAGGAGAAATTATGCTCCAGGACAACACGGCCAGTCAAGAAAGAAAGTAACAGAATATGGATTACAGTTGAGAGAAAAACAAAAAGTTCGTAGATTTTATGGAATACAAGAATCTCAAATGAGATCTTATTTCAATATGGCTGATAAGATGCCAGGTATTACAGGGCAAAACCTTTTAAAACTATTAGAACTTAGATTAGACAATGTAATATATAGAATGGGATTTGCTTCTTCAAGGGCTGAAGCAAGACAGCTGGTTAGACATGGGCATTTCACCGTAAATGGTAATAAGGTTGACATCCCATCCTATTTAGTACAGGTAGGGGATGTTATTGAGGTTAGAGAAAGAAGTAAAAGCAGTCCTAAGTTTAAGGAATTAATAGAAAATCATAGGGGTAATACGGTTTCATGGATTGAAGTAAGTCCCGACCAATTCAAGGGTAGAATCGTTGCAGAACCTACTAGGGAAGATATAGAGATTCCAATAGAAGAACACTTGATAGTAGAGTTGTATTCTAAATAATATCTATGATAGAATCAGTTGCCCTCGTCCTTTGATACCATAAAAATAAGGAGGGTTAATGTTAATGATAGAGATTGAAAAGCCAAGAATAGAGATTGTTGAAGTGAGCGAAGACAATACCTATGGTAAATTTGTTGTGGAACCCCTTGAAAGAGGGTATGGCACCACCTTGGGAAATTGCCTAAGACGAGTATTGCTATCTTCCCTTCCAGGTGCAGCTGTATCCTCTGTAAAAATCCAAGGTGTACTACATGAGTTTTCAGTAGTACCAGGGGTTTTAGAAGATGTTCCAGAGATTATTTTAAATATTAAGGGTATAGCTGCGAAGATGTACTCTGATGAGCCAGTTACCCTAAGACTAGAAGTGGAAGGGCCAAGGGTAGTGACAGCTGGGGATATTATTACCGGTCCAGACGTGGAAATTTTGAACAAGGATCATTATATAGCCACCATCAATGAAGATGGGAAATTGTATATGGAAATGGAAATGATAAAGGGTAGAGGATATAAGGTTGCTGAGAGAAACAAAAGGGAAGGCCAATCTGTTGGTGTAATACCTATAGACTCCTCATTTACTCCTGTAAAGAAGGTTAATTTTTTGGTGGAGAATACAAGGGTAGGACAAATTACCGATTATGACAAATTAACCCTTGAGGTATGGACTAATGGTACTTTAACACCAGAAGAGGCTACTTCCTTGGGAGCTAAAATACTTACAGAGCACTTGAACTTATTCATCGAATTAACAGAGCATGTAAATGATGTAGAAATAATGGTAGAAAAAGAAGAGGATAAGAAGGAGAAAGTATTGGAGATGACAGTAGAAGAACTAGATCTCTCAGTAAGATCTTATAACTGCTTAAAGAGAGCTGGCATTAATACGGTAGATGAACTCACCCAGAAAACAGAAGAGGATCTGATGAAGGTAAGAAACCTTGGCAAAAAATCCCTTGAGGAAATCCAGAAAAAGCTTGCAGAACTAGGTTTATCTCTGAAAAAAATAGATGAATAGTAAGGTATAAAGGAGGGATAGATATGGCTAGAATGAGAAAACTTGGTCGTCCCACAGATCATAGAAAGGCTATGTTAAGAAACCAAGTAACTAGTTTATTGGAACATGGGAGAATTGAGACCACTGTTGACAGAGCCAAAGAAACGCAAAGAATGGTTGAAAAGATGATTACCCTTGGAAAAAGAGGAGATCTACACGCTAGAAGACAGGCATTAGCATATATATATAGTGAAGATGTTGTTAAAAAACTATTTGATGAAATAGCACCAAAATATTCTGATAGAAATGGCGGATACACTAGAGTATTAAAACTAGGCCCTCGTAGAGGCGATGGTGCAGAGATGGCTATTTTAGAATTAGTGTAAAGGGTGGGGGATTAAGTATTATACTTAGTCCCTTTTTATATAAATTGTCAGGGGCCAAATGTCCATTGTCAATTATATAGCCTTGTGCTATATTAAATAGTGTAAATATCTTAAAGTTAGGGGATAGAAATGGCAGATGAAATAATAAGGATAGAAAATGTAACCTATCAATATGGCTCTGGCGGGGAAGATAATCAGCTAACAGCTATTAAGGATATAAGTATAAGTGTAAAAAGGGGCGAATATTTAGTAATCCTAGGCCATAACGGCTCAGGTAAATCTACCCTAGCAAAACTTATGAATGGTCTACTTCTCCCTACTAAAGGAGATGTGTATGTAAATGGTATGAATACCAAGGATCAGGATAAAATATGGGATATAAGGCAAACCGCCGGTATGGTATTTCAAAATCCTGACAACCAAATAGTGGCAACCATTGTAGAAGAAGATGTGGCCTTCGGGCCAGAAAATCAAGGGATACCCCCATTAGAGATAAGAAAAAGGGTAGATGAAGCCTTAAGAATAGTGGAGATGTATGAATATAAAAAACATGCCCCCCATTTACTTTCTGGAGGGCAGAAACAAAGGGTGGCCATTGCAGGCATTTTGGCAATGAAACCAGATTGTATCATCCTTGATGAACCTACGGCCATGCTGGATCCAATTGGCAGGATAGAGATAATAAATACCATAAAGAAACTAAATAGGGAAGAAAAGAAGACCATAGTCCATATAACCCATTATATGGATGAAGCTGTAGAAGCTGACAGGATATTGGTAATGGAAGAGGGAAGGATTGCCATGGAAGGTACTCCAAAGGAGATTTTTAGTCAGGTAGATAGGATTAAAGAACTGGGATTAGATGTACCTCAGGTTACCGAATTAGCTTATGAATTGAGGAAGGAAGGCTTTGATATCCCAAATGATATATTAACAGTAGAGGAATTGGTGAAGGTCCTATGATTATTAAAATAGAAAACTTAAATTATATATATAATCCCAATACCCCCTTTGAAAAGAAAGCCTTAGACAATATCAATTTGACCGTAGAAGAAGGAGACTTTATTGGGCTCATTGGTCATACTGGGTCTGGTAAATCTACCCTGGTCCAGCATCTGAATGGCCTTTTAAAGCCCACTTCCGGAAAGGTAATAGTAGATGGAATAGATACCTCATCTAAGGATGGTAATTTGAAGGAGGTAAGGCAGAAGGTAGGCTTAGTATTTCAGTATCCAGAACACCAGCTATTTGAAGAGACGGTCTATAAGGACATAGCCTTTGGCCCTAAGAATCTAGGATTAGAAAAGGATGAGGTACACAGTAGGGTAAAAAAGGCCATGGAACTGGTGGGATTAGATTTTGAAAACTTGAAGGAAAGATCCCCCTTTGAACTGAGTGGGGGGCAAAAAAGAAGGGTGGCTATAGCTGGAGTTTTGGCCATGAAACCCAAGGTATTAGTGTTAGATGAGCCTACAGCAGGCCTAGATCCAAGGGGTAGGGATGAAATATTAGGAAGGATACAAAAATTATATGAAGAAGAGGGAATAACCATTATATTGGTTTCCCATAGCATGGAGGATATTGCTAGGCTTGTAAATAAAATAATAGTAATGCACAAGGGCAAGTTAGTCATGGAAGGGGAAACCAAGGAAATATTTAGAAAAGCTGAGAAACTAGAAGAATTAGGGTTGGGCATACCACAGATTACATGTTTTATGCGGAGATACAAGTCCAGGGGGAATCCAGTTGATGACACCGTATTGACTGTAGAAGAGGCCAAGAGGGAGTTAATAAATTATTTAAGGAGAAGAGGAAATGTTTAGGGATATTACAATAGGTCTATACTTTCCAGGGAACACCATAATTCATAGGTTAGACCCTAGGATCAAGATAATAATAATCATGATGTTTATAACTTCACTATTTTTTATTACTTCTTTCCCCCCCTATATACTTATACTGGCTTTTATCCTTTTTGTCATCTATTTATCCAAGGTACCTTTAAAACATGTATTGAAGGGACTAAAACCCCTTATACTAATAATAGTGGTTACCTTCTTAATAAATGCATTTTTAACCAAAGGGGAGGAGCTATTCAGTATAGGACCCTTGACTGTAACTAAGGAAGGTCTAAGGCAGGCAGTTTTCATGGCCCTAAGATTGATTTTTTTGATTACAGGTACATCCTTATTGACTCTTACAACTTCTCCTATTTCACTAACGGATGGTATAGAAAAACTCCTCTCACCCTTTAAGAGAATAGGTGTACCAGCCCATGAACTGGCAATGATGATGACTATAGCTTTAAGGTTTATTCCTACCTTATTAGAAGAGACGGATAAGATTATGAAGGCTCAAATGGCTAGAGGGGCAGATTTTGAATCTGGAAATATTTTAAATAGGGCCAAGAATTTAGTTCCCTTATTAGTGCCACTATTCATCAATGCCTTTAGAAGGGCAGATGAATTAGCCATAGCTATGGAAGCTAGGTGCTATAGGGGAGGGGAGAATAGAACCAGGCTAAATGAATTAAAGCTGGATAGAAAAGACATATTGGCTATTAGTTTATCCACCTTGTACTTTGGATTTATTATATCTACCAGATATATATAGAAGGTGTAAATATGCTTAATATTAAACTTACCATCCAATATGATGGAAGCAATTATAGTGGCTGGCAGAAGCAGAAAAATGCAAATAGCATCCAGGAGCAAATAGAAAAGGCTATTTATCTAGTCACAGGAGAAAAGGTAAACTTAATAGGTTCTGGAAGAACGGATAGGGGAGTCCATGCCCTTGGGCAGGTTGCAAACTTTACAACCCTATCCTCTATACCGGCAGATAGGTTTAAATTTGCCTTAAATAGTAAGTTGCCAGGGGATATAAGCATAATAGAATCCCAGGCTGTAGATTATGAATTTCATTCAAGATACCATGCCAAGGGAAAAAGATATAGATACTTAATATTCAATAAGCCTATTAGGAATCCTTTGTATAGAAATTATGCCTACCATGTACCCTATCCATTAGATTTTAGGGAAATGGAAAGGGCAGCTAAATTTTTTATAGGAACCCATGATTTTGCCTCTTTTATGGCTAGTGGATCTAGTGTTAAAGACACCGTAAGAACCATATATGATATTTCCTTAGACAAAAAGGATGATCTAATTATACTTTCCGTTGAAGGAAATGGTTTTTTATACAATATGATAAGGATAATGGTTGGCACCTTGATTGATATAGCTAATAATAAATTGAAAAGCCAGGATATACCAGCCATTATTAATGCTAAAAATAGAAGGGCTGCTGGCCATACAGCACCCCCCCAAGGCCTCTATTTAGAAAAAGTTTATTACTGAAAAAATACGTATTGACATTGATATTTCCTTGTATTAGAATATATAAGAGTGTTTTAAAAGCCCCGGAAACTTTTACAACTCAAGGATTCAACGCTGGAATAAGGAGGGAAAAAGATGAAGAGCTACATGGCTAAACCGAACGAAATTGAAAGAAAATGGTATGTGATAGATGCAGAGAACAAGGTTTTAGGTAGACTGGCTTCAGAAATTGCTAAAATATTGAGTGGAAAAAACAAACCAATATATACACCTCATGTTGACACTGGGGATTTTGTAATAGTGATAAATGCAGATAAGGTTAAATTGACTGGTAAGAAATTAAACCAAAAACACTATAGATACCATACAGGATATCCAGGTGGATTGAGATCCATACCCTATGAAAGATTAATGGAAAAAAATCCAGAAAGGGTTATAGAATTAGCCGTCAAAGGAATGCTTCCTAAAAATAGGTTGGGCAGAAAGATGTTTAAAAAGCTAAAGGTATATAGAGGACCTGAGCATAAACATGAGGCTCAAAAACCAGAATTATATGAATTCTAATAGGGCTATAGGAAAGGAGGACTGTAAGTGGCAAATGTTCAATATATGGGAACAGGAAGAAGAAAAAAGGCTGTAGCAAGAGTTAGATTACTTCCAGGTTCTGGAAAGATCGTTATAAATAAAAGAGATATAGATGATTATTTTGATTATGATACATTGAAAGTTACTGTTAGAGAGCCATTAGAATTAACTGATACCTTGGATAAATTTGATGTATACGTAAATGTACATGGCGGAGGTTTTAGAGGCCAGGCTGGAGCTATTAGGCATGGTATATCAAGAGCTTTAGTAAATGCTAATGAAGAATGGAAACCAATCCTAAAAAAAGCTGGCTTCTTAACAAGGGATCCAAGAATGAAGGAAAGAAAGAAATACGGTCTAAAGAAGGCAAGAAGAGCTCCACAATTCTCAAAGAGATAATATTAATGGAATTAAAATCCCGCAAACATTTTTGTTTACGGGATTTTTTACTCCTATCAATCCCATTCCACATCAATAAAAGTCTTACTTGTATGAAGGTAATATGATACTTCCAAGCAGGCAGCCTATTAATATAGGTATCTGCTTGGATTTTTTATTCTACCAATATCATATTTGATAAATAAATTCTCAAATAGGCCCATATTCCAGGAATATGGACTCAGCACTGGCAATATACTTCATATGAGGAGGAATGCCATGAGGATAATCTATATAAGTAAAAGAAAACTATATATGGGCCTATTCTCTTTTTTTATTATTATTTTTTTGATGCTCCTGCTAGTATTAAGGGACAGGGCAGAACCTGTTTCCTATATTCCCATAACCAATAAAATAGTTGGAATAGATCCAGGCCATGGCGGAGTTGATCCTGGTGCTATAGGGGTGAGTGGAGTACAGGAGGCTGATATAAACCTTAAGATTGGTTTAAAGCTAAAAAGGTTGATAGAGCAAAGTGGAGGTATAGCAGTTATGACCAGAGATACTGATAAGGGTTTGTATACTGAAAGGTCTAAAAGTTTAAAGGAGAAAAAGACGGAGGACCTCCATAATAGAAAGAGGATAATAGAGGATGGGAAGTGTGACATATTTATAACAATTCACCTTAACAGTTTTGAGCAATCTAAATATTATGGGGCCCAGACTTTCTATAGAAAAGGTTCCCAGGAAGGTATGAAATTAGCAAATTGTATTCAAGAAGAACTGAGGAAGGTATTGGATGAAAATAACCATAGGCAACCCCAGGAAAGGGAGGATGTATTTCTACTAAACGAATTGGAGATACCCTCGGTATTGGTAGAATGTGGATTCTTATCGAATCCAAGGGAAGAAGGCCTGCTTGCTACAGATGAATATCAGGAAAGGATTGCATGGGCAATATTTACTGGAATTATTAAATATTTTGAAGAATAATTATGGAATATGGCATTTTGTGTGGATAAGTCCTTGTGGATAAAATTTAAGTATGTGGATATAATTAATATTATGTAAACATGCCCTTTTATAAGGGTTTATTTCATGCCATTACATATGTTTACATAAGTTATCCACTGTTGATTGTGGATAATGTGAATAAGGTGGATAATCTAGAGGAGTGAAAAATGTAAACTAACCAAGTAAAAAAAATTGATAAATTTTTGACAAATTTGGACTGTCTGTATTGAATTATTTTTCCATATCTAGTATAATTAACTCGATAACATTTTCAAAAATCCTTAATTATTTATATTTTGTTTTAATAAAGGGATTTTTGGGGTAATATATAGTATGTGTTGGATTATAAAAATTAGGAAGGAGTGGTTAAATGGTGGTTAAGAAAACTCCGCTTTATGATGAGCACGTAAAGCTTGGAGGAAAGATAGTGGAATATGCAGGGTGGTTCCTTCCAGTACAGTATGAAGGTTTAATACCAGAACACGAAGCCGTAAGAAATGCAGCTGGACTATTTGATGTATCCCACATGGGAGAAATATTTGTTAAGGGTAAGGATGCACTGGCATACTTACAGTACTTACTGACCAATGATATTGCCTCAATTGAAAACAATCAAATAATATACACATTCATGTGTTATCCTGATGGTGGGGTAGTAGATGATTTTTTAGTATATAAGTATGACGATGAAGAATATCTGCTTGTAGTTAATGCGGCCAATACTGAAAAGGACTTCAAGTGGATGATTGACAACAAAAAAGACTTCAATATCATTATTGAGAACCAATCAGATCAGATAGGGGAAGTAGCATTACAAGGGCCCAAATCAGAAGAAATATTGCAAAAGCTTACCGATACAGACTTATCCAAAATTAAACCATTTTATTTTGATAGAAATGTAAATATTTTAGGAGTTGAGTGCTTAGTTTCCCGTACAGGCTATACTGGAGAGGATGGATTTGAAGTATATGCTCCAAAGGATGATATAGTAAAGGTCTGGAATGGGATATTAGAAGCAGGCAAAGAGTATGGCATTAAACCCTGCGGATTGGGATGTAGGGATACTTTAAGATTTGAAGCAGCAATGCCATTGTATGGAAACGAAATTTCAGAAGATATTACTCCATTAGAAGGTGGACTTAAATTCTTTGTTAAGTTTGAAAAGGAAGAAGACTTCATTGGAAAAGAAGCCTTGAAAAAGCAATGGGATGAAGGATTAACTAGGAAGCTTGTTGGATTTGAATTACTTGGAAGGGGTATACCAAGAGAAGGATATGATGTATATAAGGATGGTAAAAAAATAGGCCATGTAACTACTGGTTACATGTCACCAACCCTTAAGAAGAGTATTGGAAATGCTTTAATAGATGTAAAGGAAGCCGAATTAGGCAATGAAGTGGATATAATGATAAGGAATAAGCCGGTAAAGGCTAAAATAATTAGCAGAAAATTCTTAAAAAATAAATAAATATAATAAGGAGGGCTAAACAAATGAGAGTTATAAAAGATTTATATTACACAAATGATCATGAGTGGGTAAGAGTTGAGGGAGATGAAGCCTATATAGGCATTGCAGATTATGCACAAGATCAATTGGGAGATATAGTTTATGTGGAACTACCAGAAGTTGGTGATGAATTCAGTAAGGAAGATGCTTTTGCAGCTGTAGAATCAGTTAAGGCAGCGGCAGATATCTATATGCCATTGGATGGAACTGTAGTAGCTGTAAATGAAGAATTGCTTGATGATCCAGCTTTATTGAATGAAGATCCATATGAAAATTGGATTGCAAAAATAGAAATTGCTGACAAATCTCAATTAGATGAATTGATGACTGGTGAAGAGTACGAGAAGTTCTTAGATGAGGAGGTTTAATGACATGTATCCTTACATCCCCAACACTAAAGAAGATGAAAAGAGGATGTTGGAAGCTATTGGGTTAGACAGTATAGAGGATCTCTTTAAGGATATACCAGAAAGTGTAAGACTAAACAGGGAATTAAATCTTAAACCTTCAATGTCAGAAATGGAAGTAGCCAGATACCTAACGGATCTGGCTGGGAAAAATGCTTCAGTAAATGAATTAACATGCTTTTTAGGGGCAGGAGCCTATGATCATTATGTACCATCAATAATAGGCCACATTATATCAAGAAGTGAATTTTTAACATCCTACACCCCCTATCAAGCTGAAATAAGTCAAGGTACCTTACAATATATATTCGAATATCAGACCCTTATTTGCAAGTTAACGGGTATGGATGTAGCCAATGCTTCACTATACGATGGTGGAACTGCAATAGCTGAAGCAGCATTTATGGCTGTTAACCAAACTAGAAGGGATCAAGTGGTTATATCTAAGACCGTTAATCCCCAAGCCAGAGAAGTATTAAAGACCTATGCCCATCTTCAAGGGATAGAGATAATTGAGATTGAGGATGAGGGTGGAGTTACAGATCTAGAGGAATTGAAGAAAAATGTAACAGACAAGACTGCAGCAGTAATAGTTCAAAATCCAAACTTCTTTGGTATAATAGAGGATCTAGAAGCCATTGAAGAGATAGCCCATAGTCAAAAGAAGACCATGTTTATAACCAGTGTAGATCCAATATCCTTAGGAATATTAAAATCTCCTGGTTCCATAGGTGCAGATATAGTGGTAGGAGAAGGCCAACCCTTGGGCATTTCCTTGCAATTTGGTGGCCCCTATCTTGGATTTATGGCAACCAAGAAGGCCTATATGAGGAAATTACCAGGAAGGATTGTGGGGCAAACTGTTGATGAGGATGGAAACAGGGCCTTTGTACTTACCCTACAAGCCAGGGAGCAACATATAAGAAGGGAAAAAGCTACTTCTAATATCTGTTCCAATCAGGGTATAAATACATTAGCAGCTACCATATATCTAACAGCATTAGGAAAAGAAGGTTTGAGGGAGTTAGCAGTCCAAATTACCCAAAAATCCCACTATGCCTTTAATGAAATAACAAAATCAGGCAAATATAAACCACTATTTGATAAGCCCTTCTTCAAAGAATTTGCAGTAACTAGTGACATAGATCCAGCTGTTATAAACCAAAGATTACTGGAGGAGAAGATACTAGGAGGTTATCCACTAGGAAAAGATTATCCCCGATATAAGAATGGCATACTCTATGCTGTCACAGAAAAGAGGACAAAAGAAGAAATTGATAAATTGAGTTCTGTATTGGAGGGGATAATATGAGAAAATATAATGAGTTGATATTTGAATTATCAAAGGCGGGAAGGAAGGCCTACAAGCTACCTGAAGCCGATGTGGAAACTCTTCCAGTGGAAGAATTGATTCCCGATAAATATTTAAATAAGGATGAGTTAGACCTTACAGAAGTCAGTGAAGTTGATATAGTAAGACATTATACCAACCTTTCAAATAAGAACTTTGGTGTAGATACAGGATTTTATCCCTTAGGATCCTGTACTATGAAATACAATCCAAAGATCAATGAAAATATGACCGGATTAGATGGCTTTAAAAATATCCATCCACACCAGCCGGAGGAAACGGTACAGGGAGCCTTAAGGCTCATGTACGAGTTGGATCAGGCCTTATGTGAAATATCTGGTATGGATAAGATGACTTTACAACCGGCAGCTGGAGCCCATGGTGAGCTTACAGGCTTAGCCCTCATAAAGGCTTACCATGAACATAGAGGGGATACAAAGAGGACTAAGATAATTGTACCAGACTCTGCCCACGGTACCAATCCTGCATCAGCTGTAATGGCTGGATTTGATACCATAGAGATTAAATCTACTGAAGAAGGCCTGGTAGACATAGAAAGTTTAAAGGCTGCATTAAGTGATGAAGTTGCAGGATTGATGCTTACCAATCCAAATACCCTAGGCTTATTTGAAAGGGAGATAGTTGAGATTGCTAAGCTAGTCCATGATTGTGGTGGATTGGTATACTATGATGGCGCCAATGCCAATGCTATTCTAGGAAAGGTAAGGCCTGGAGATATGGGATTTGACGTAGTACACTTTAACCTTCACAAAACCTTCTCCACACCCCATGGTGGCGGAGGACCAGGTAGTGGACCAGTAGGGGTTAAAAAGAAACTAATAGACTTTTTACCAACTCCAACGGTTGAAAAGGATGGAGATAGATACTATCTAAACTATAACATACCCCATTCTGTTGGAAGGATGAAGGATTTCTATGGCCATTTTGGTGTATTGGTTAGAGCATATACCTATATATTAACCATGGGTAGGGATGGATTAAATAAAGTTAGCGATATAGCCGTTCTCAATGCAAATTATTTGGCAAGTAGGTTGAAAGACTATTACAACCTACCAGAAGAGGATACAATATACAAACATGAATTTGTTCTAGCAGGATTGAAGGGAGAGCTATCAGAAGTAACCACCCTTGATGTGGCTAAACGCTTATTAGATTATGGATATCATCCGCCAACAGTCTATTTCCCACTGATTGTACGTGAAGCCATAATGGTTGAGCCAACAGAGACAGAAAGTAGAGAAACCTTGGATGAATTTGCAGATGCCTTAATTAAAATAGCTGAAGAAGCAAAAGAGAATCCAGATATGCTACGTGAAGCACCCCACAATACTCCAGTAAGAAGGGTAAATGAAACCCAGGCGGCAAGGAATCCTATTCTCAAATATGAAGGGTAGGTGGAAGTTAATTGACTAAAAATATTGCAGTGATAGGAGCAGGTCCAGGAGGTTATGTGGCGGCAATTAGGGGAGCCCAATTAGGTGCCAATATATATCTGATAGAGGAAAGGGAGGTAGGGGGTACATGCCTCAATAGGGGCTGTATCCCTACCAAAACCTATTTTAGGAATGCTGAGATAATGAATAACCTAAAAAGAGCCAATGAATTTGGAATTACAGTAGATAATTTCAAATTGGATGGCAAGGCATTACAGGAGAGGAAAAAAGCTGTAGTAAACCAGCTGGTAAAAGGGATAGAGCAGCTAATTGCCTCCTACAAAAATATTGAATTTATTCCTGGAAAGGCTTCTTTAAAGGATAAAAATAATATAATAGTTAATCTAAAGGATGGTAGTAGCCGGGAAATTACTGTAGACCATATAGTTATAGCTACAGGCTCTAAACCAACTATGACAGAAACTAAGGGTGTAGATTTAGAAGGGGTAATTACCAGTGATGACCTTTTAGAAATGGAGGAAATCCCTGAAACCCTGATTGTAATAGGGGGAGGGGTTATAGGTCTAGAGTTTGCTAGCATATATCAAGAACTAGGCTCCCAAGTAATACTATTGGCTTCCAGGATATTAAAGAATGTAGATATGGAAATAGCAAGAAGGCTACCTATGTTCTTTAAGAAGCGGGGCATGGAAACCTATGTGGATATTAGGGCCAAGGAAATAGTCAAAGAAGGGGACAAGTTAAAGGTAGTTGCTAGATACAAGAACAAGGATAAGGAAATAGAAGTCCTGGGAGATAAGGTATTGATTGCCTCAGGAAGAGGGCCTGTAGTTGAAGGACTCAATCTGGATAATGTAGGCATAGAATACGATAAGAATGGAATAAAGGTAAATGAACACTTTGAAACAACAGCAGAAGGCATATATGCTATAGGAGATGTCAATAATCTAGGTATTCAGCTAGCCCATGTAGCTTCTGCCCAGGGAGTATATGTAATGGAGAAGATAATGGGACTTAATCCAGATATAAATTTAGATGTATATCCTAACTGTGTATTTACATTTCCAGAGGTTGCCTTCGTAGGACTTACAGAAGAAGAGTTAAAGGAAAAGAAGATAGATTATAAGGTGAGCAAATTCTTATTTGCAGCCAATGGAAAAGCTTTATCTCTAGGAGAAGGAGAAGGCTTTGTTAAAGTATTTTCATCTAAAGATGATAACAAGATACTAGGTGTTACTATCCTAGGCCCCCATGCCAATGATTTAATCCACGAGGGAGCTTTAGCTATAGCCAATGGGTTAGATGTGTCCAGTATTAGCAGAACCATACATGCCCATCCAACCTTAAGTGAAGCCTTTATGGAGGCGGTCCATGGTTTAGAGGATAAGGCTATCCATATGGCCCCACCTAGAAAGAGAAAAAGATAGCAGTCTTGCTATCTTTTCTTTTTGCTTTAATATGATAAGAGTAATTGGAGGAAAAAATGAAGGATAAGATTATAGTAATATTGAGCATATTGTCCTTAATAATATTTTTTCTAGTAGGCTTTTCAGTAAGGAAGTCAGAAGAAGGAATCCTATTTGATGAAAGGGTAATGGAGTATATACATAGGGTCCACACCCCAGTAGGGATAAATTTAATGAAGTTAATCACCTATTTTGGCTCAGTATATTTTCTATTACCTGTAGGAATAGCTATTTTTATTTTTATGAATAGAAGGGGCAAGCCCAGAGGAATTATTTTATTAATAGTATCTACTTTGGGAAGCTATTGTTTAAACCTTATATTAAAGAATATATTTATTAGAACTAGGCCCCTAGATTATTTTTTGATTGAACAGGGAGGCTATAGTTTCCCTAGTGGACATTCTATGGTTTCCATGACCTTCTATACCACTATGACCTATTTGATAGTAAAAAGGATAAATAGAAGGGGAATGAGGAAAGCCCTATGGATTATAAATTTTTTATTTATTTTCTTTATTGGATTTAGCAGGGTCTATTTGGGGGTCCACTGGCCTACAGATGTATTGGGGGGCTTTTTAATTGGTTTAATATTTACCTATATATCTATAAAATTAATATATTATAAATAATCAGAACCTAATACTCCCCTCCTGCATATCTAGGTAGTATAAAGAATTTTTTCAGGAGGGAGTATTGTGGCGGTACAATTAAATTTATTACATTGGACCTATCTGTTTTTCACTTTATTGATTTTAGGCTTTATGGTGGCAAAGAGGGATACCAGCCTAGTCTGCATAATAGGCATATTTTTATTGGCTGTAATAGCAACCACTTCCCTATCAAGTTCTATAATAGCCGTCTTTAACAGTTTTATATACGCCATTGTAGAATTAATGGGGACTATACTGATCATTTCCATAATAGTGGCTATGAGTACCCTATTAACGGAAACAGGTATTAATGAAGTGATGGTATCCCCCTTTTCCAAACTAATCAAAAGTCCCACCTTGGCCTACTGGGTAATTGGGATACTAATGATGGTAATATCCTGGTTTTTCTGGCCATCACCTGCAGTAGCCTTAATTGGTGCTGTATTGTTACCAGTAGCTGTTAATGCGGGACTGCCAGCTTTGGCAGTGGCCATGGCAATGAATCTATTTGGTCATGGAATAGCCTTGTCTGGAGATTTTATCATTCAGGGGGCACCAAAACTGACGGCAGATGCAGCAGGCCTTCCAGTATCAGAGGTGATTACTGCCAGCATCCCCTTAGTATTCATAATGGGGGCTGTAACTACAATTGCAGCTTTTATACTCATAAAAAGGGATCTAAGAAGTGGCAAGCTTAAAGTAGAAAAGGGTATGGAAATAGAGGCTGCTGAAGAGGAAAAGGAGTTAAGAAGCTTGTTGTCGGAAAAAACAAAAAAACTATTTGCTATATTAGTACCCCTATTATTTGCTATTGATGTAATAATAATGGTTGTAGCAGATCTGCAAGGGGGAGATGCAACTGCGTTAATAGGAGGTACTGCCATATTTATACTGGTAGCAATTGCCCTACTGGCCCACAAGCAGAAGGCTTTGGAGGAGATAACTAGTTATCTAGTTAAGGGTTTCAAATTTGGATTTGAAATATTTGGTCCAGTTATTCCTATAGCTGCCTTCTTCTATCTAGGGGATGAAGGCTTTATACAGGTTATAGGAGAATTCTTGCCTCAAGGTTCCCAGGGATTAGTAAATGATTTAGGTATAGCACTAGCCAATACGGTTCCTTTAAATCAGGGAGTTGGTGCAGTGACCTTGACCACAGTAGGCGCCATTACCGGTCTTGATGGCTCAGGATTTTCTGGCATATCCTTGGCAGGTTCAGTAGCCAAATTATTTGGTACTGCCATAGGGAAAGGTGTAGCTACTTTAACGGCTCTAGGGCAAATAGCTGCCATTTGGGTGGGAGGAGGTACACTGATTCCTTGGGCAGTTATTCCAGCAGCAGCCATATGTAAGGTAGATCCCTTTGAATTGACCAGGAAAAACTTTAAACCTGTGGCTATTGGTTTAATAGTTACAACCATAGTAGGAATCTTTTTAATATAGATAAGAAGCAGCCCTTCTTGACTTATTTAAGAAGGGCTGCTTTTCTATAAATATGGAAGGGTATTGGATTTTATTTAAATAAATAATAGGATTATATTGGAAGAATTAGCATAAATAATTTCAACATAATTTGAAATTATTTGGACTTTTTAAAATGCGGGAATTATCATATAATATAATTAGTAGAAAAATTAACAATCATAGATATATTTGTAAAATCAACAGTTCCATAGATTATGTTTAACAGCTGTACTTACTTGGAATAGATGTGATGTTTTGGTGGTAAACAAGGGGGCTGGTACTATATTTAATGAAAGAAGGCTTGGAATTGTACGATGTTTAACAAACAATAATGGTGAATGTGCCATAAAGAATATAGCTGAAAGGTTTGGTGTAACGGAGAGGACCATAAGGTATGATTTAGATGTTATAAATTCCTTTCTTATGAAGAAGGACATTCCCATATATCTAATTATAAAGGATGGAAGCATCATTATTGAAAGCGATATCTACAATAGATTGGAATCTTTAGAAGCTATAAAGGATCTAAATTTACAATTTGATGAATACTTGCCCTCTTCTGATGAGAGGATATCCATAATATTATTAGGACTACTTTTTGCCAAAGATTTTATTACAATTAAATATTTATCGGAAAGGATTGGAGTATCTAAAAATACTATAAAGAACGATTTGGAAAAGGTAAAAGGCCTACTAGAAGTAAATAATATAAGCCCTAAATTTATACCTGGTAGAGGATTATATGTAGAAGGGGAAGAAAATTTTATCCGTTCAGCAGCCCTTAAAATATTCAGAGAGACCCTGCCATTAGAACAGTATATTAAATTGGCTGATGTGGACCTGTATGATTATAGGGATGATTACTTTGGAATTATATTTAATTATGTGTTTAACAATATAGATATAAAAAAAATACAGGAATACATATTTATATTGCAGAAAAAATTAGATGTAGTATTTCCCGATTTTGAGTATGCAGATTTGGCGGTTTTTTTGGGGATTATATTGCAGCGTGTAAGGCTGGGAAGGAATATAGCAATGGAAGAGGAGACCAGGGCTGAAATATCCAGAACCAATGTATATAAAAAGGTAAAGGCTACTGCCAGCATTATTTACAAATTATTCCATATAGATTTGATAGATGATGAGATAATATATATTTCTCTATTTATACTTTCCAGTAATATATTTATGCCACCAAGAATTGATGACCATCCCCATGTACTAGAATATTATGTCTACATAACCGATCTAATAGCTGAAGTTGGTGAAAAATACGATAAAAGATTAATCAATAATGAAAATCTATTAAGGGGCCTATCTGCCTTTGGCTTACCCTTCTATTACAGGCAGAAATATAATATACCAGCACACAATCCTTATCTAAAAGAAGTAAAGGCAAATTATAAGGAATTGTTTAAAATTATCAAATCTAGCATCTCCTGTATAGGATTAGGTACTAAAATGAGCATACCTGATGAGGAAATAGGATTTATAACCCTGTATTTTGCTACTGCTTTACAGGAACCACAAAAAAAATTAAGGGCCATTATATTGACTGAAACGGGACTTCCCATAGGAAATCTGATTGCAGTCAAATTGAAATTAATGTTAAACATAGATATAGTCAGCATATCCTACTTACATGAAGGGAAAAGAATCCTAGATAAGGAAAGGGTAGATTTCATTATTACAACTTCACCATTTATATATAGGAATATACCTTATGTAGTAGTTAGCCCAATACTTACCCGGGAGGATATAATGGCTATTAGGGATTTAATGGAATCTATATCCAATAAATAAGATTAATTTTATGCCTATAATCATTAAAAAATTAACCATAAATTCCATTACTTTCAATTAATTAAAAGGGGGAAAGGAAAAATGAGTAGGCTTAGAATGATTACCAGAGACAAGGCCCAGGCAACAGTTGAAGACTTATACAAGGATTTGGAAAGGCGCATAGTGGCTAGCCCACCAGGCTTATGTCCTGTAGATTTGGCATCATCCTTCCTTAAAATGTGCCATGCCCAAACCTGTGGTAAATGTGTTCCTTGTAGGATTGGCCTTGGCCAGTTGGAGAATCTTATGGAAGATGTATTGAATGGAGAAGCTACTTTAAAAACCATCGATCTAATTGAAAGGACAGCAAGAAGCATCTATAATACTGCAGACTGTGCTATAGGTTATGAGGCAGCAAATATGGTTTTAAAGGGGGTAAAAGGTTTCAGGGATGATTTTGAGGAGCATATATTGAGGGATAGGTGTACCTTTGGTCTATATCAGCCAGTACCCTGTGTATCCTTATGTCCAGCTGGGGTAGATGTTCCAGGCTATATAGCTTTAGTATCTGAAGGTAGATATGAAGATGCCATAAGGCTAATAAGAAAAGACAATCCACTACCTGCAGTTTGTGCTTTGATATGTGAACATCCTTGTGAAACAAGATGTAGAAGGAATATGATTGACGATTCCATTAATATTAGAGGTCTAAAACGCTTTGCAGTAGAAAATGCAGGAAAGGTTCCACCAGAAAAAAGAGCTCCTTCTACAGGCAAGAAGGTAGCCATAGTGGGAGGAGGACCTAGTGGATTAAGTGCAGCATATTATCTATCCCTTATGGGCCATGATGTAGAGATATTTGAACAGAGGAAAAAATTAGGAGGCATGCTCAGGTATGGTATACCAAGTTATAGGCTTCCAAGGGAAGTTTTAGATGAAGAAATTGATGTAATCCTTTCTACTGGAGTAAAGGTACATTTAGATACTAAGGTTGGTAAAGATATATCCTTAAGGGATATAAAGGAAAAATTTGATGCTGTTTATATAGCCATTGGTGCTCAAAGTGACAAGAAGATAGGCCTTGAAGGCCAGGATGCTGCAGGAATTATTTCAGCTGTTGAAATGTTAAGACAAATAGGAGATGATGAATATCCTGATTTTACAGGCAAATCTATTGTGGTAATAGGTGGCGGAAATGTAGCCATGGATGTGGCCCGTTCAGCTGTTAGGTTAGGAGCAGAAAAGGTTAGCATTGTATACCGTAGGCGTAAGGCGGATATGACAGCTATGAAAGAGGAAGTGGAAGGTGCAATTGCTGAAGGCTGTGAAATATTCGACCTTTCTGTACCAGGCAAGATTGAAACCGATGAAAATGGACATGTTAAGGCCCTATGGATAAAGCCTCAAATAGTAGGACCTATTAAAGAGGATAGGCCAATACCAGTAGACTCTGGAAAGGATTCTATTAGGATTGAATGTGATCTATTGATTACAGCCATAGGCCAGGGAATAGAGTCTAAAGACTTTGAAAAGGATGGTATTCCAGTAAAAGAAGGGGTTATTGATGCCTTTGATTGGAGCGGTGTTAGAGATGTTCCAGGATTCTTTGCAGGAGGGGATTGTGTATCTGGTCCTGCAACGGTAATAAGGGCCATAGCAGCAGGAAAGGTGGCAGCAGCTAATATAGATGAATACTTAGGCTATCACCATGTAATTAAGACGGATGTGAAGATACCAGAACCTCGCTTGGCAGACAGATTACCCTGTGGCCGTGTAAATATGAAGGAGAGGGTTGCTTCTGAAAGGATTAAGGATTTCGAATTAGTAGAGATAGGCATGTCTTATGACGAAGCAATGCAGGAGTCAAGAAGATGTTTAAGATGTGACCACTTCGGATTTGGAGTATTTAAAGGAGGGAGGAAGGAAACATGGTAAAATTGTACATTGACAATAAGGAAATAAATGTGCCTGAAGGTACTACAATCCTAGATGCAGCAAAGGCTAACCAGATATCCATTCCCCATCTCTGCTATTTGAAGGATCTAAATGAAATTGGAGCCTGTAGAATTTGTGTAGTTGAGATAGAAGGTATTAATAGGCTGGTTACAGCCTGTAACAATGTGGTAGATGAAGGGATGGTTATATATACAAACAGTCCCAAGGTAAGGGAAGCAAGGCGCATAAATGTAGAGCTAATATTATCCCAACACAATGCAAATTGTGCAACCTGTGTGAGAAGCGGAAACTGTAGCTTACAGGATATAGCCAATGATCTTGGAATATTAGATGTTCGGTACAAAAAGGAGCTACCCCACGAAAAGTGGCCCACCGATTTTCCATTGATTAGAGATTATGAAAAGTGTATAAAATGTATGAGATGTATTCAGGTATGCGATAAAATCCAGGATCTACAGATATGGGATATAGCCAATACAGGTTCCAGGACCAATGTAAACGTATCCCGCAATAGAAAGATCGAAGAATCTGATTGTGCCCTATGCGGCCAATGTATTACCGACTGCCCAGTAGGAGCCTTACGAGAAAGGGATGATGTACAAAAAGCCTTTGATGCACTGGCCGATAAGGATAAGATTACAATTGTTCAATTGGCTCCAGCGGTAAGGGCAGCCTGGGGAGAACATTTAGGGGTTTCTAGGGAATTTGCCACAGTGAAAAGATTGGTTGCAGCTTTAAGGAAGATGGGATTTGATTATATATTTGATACCAATTTTGCTGCTGATTTGACCATTATGGAGGAAGCCTCAGAGTTCTTAGAAAAGCTTAAAAATAAGGAAAATGAAAAATTCCCCATGTTTACTTCCTGCTGTCCTGGCTGGATACGATTTGCTAAAACCCAGTATCCAGATATGGTAGATCAGTTGTCTTCAGCCAAATCTCCTCAACAGATGTTTGGAGCTATATCTAAGAGTTATTATGCAAAACTATTAGATGTGGATCCATCTAGAATATTTAATATCTCCATCATGCCCTGTGTTGCCAAAAAATATGAAGCAGAAGTTCCAATTCTAAAAGATGCAGGGGCAGGTCAGGATGTGGATTTGGTCCTAACCACCAGAGAGGTACAAAGAATGATCAGGGCAGAGAATATAGTACTAGAAGCTTTAGAAGAGGAAGAATTCGACATGCCCTTAGGAGTTAGTTCAGGTGCAGCAGTCATATTTGGAGTTACTGGAGGAGTTATGGAGGCAGCCCTTAGGACTGCATATTATTTCGTAACAGGAGAAAATCCAGACCCCGATGCCTTTAAAGATGTTAGGGGTAGGGAAGGATGGAGAGAAGCAGTATTCGATTTGGCTGGTACAAAACTAAAGGTTGCCGTAGCCTCTGGATTAGGAAATGCCAGGAGATTAATAGAAGCCTTAAGGAAGGGTAAAGTAAAATACGATTTTGTTGAAATTATGGCATGTCCTGGTGGCTGTGCCGGCGGTGGAGGCCAACCAATAGAGGATGGAAAGGAATTAGCAGGTGTGAGGGGAGAGGTACTTTACGGATTGGATAGATTGAGCGATATTAGATTCTCCCATGAAAATCCATCTATTATAAAATGCTATGAAGAATTTTTACAAAAACCCCTATCCCATAGGTCCCACAAATTACTCCATACAGATCACCATGTTTGGTAATTGAATAGAAAGCTATAAAACCTCTAAGTGAATATTCACTTAGAGGTTTTATAGCTGGTTTGATATTAGTACTTGTTAAAAACATAATTAATAGATAAAATAGTGTTTGTGAGAAAATAAACTATCAACATTATAAAATATAAGAGGTGAAAAAAATGTATAGAAGATTAAGTCTCATACTAATTGCAGTAATAATATTAGCTCTGATGCTTGGTTGCAATAATAAGGCTCTTGTTGAAAAAGGGGAAGAAGTTGCAGAAGAAACTGAATCCCAAGAAGCCAAAACCATTAAATTTTGTTATCAAGATGGTATAACGGCCCTAACAGCTGCAAAGCTTGCCAAAGAAAATCCAACTATAGATGAGGATGTAATCATAGAATATGAAATGCAAAAATCTCCAGACCTATTGGTAAGCAAGGTATTAAAAGAGGAGGCAGATATTGCCATAGTTCCTTCCAATTTGGCGGCTCAAGCTTATAATAAAGGTATTCCTTATAAAATAGTGGGCACTGCCACTTGGGGAAGTATGTATTTGGTCAGTACGGAAGATATACAGGATTTTGAAGACTTAAAGGGCAGGGAAATATACGCCTTTGGAAAGGGCCTTACCCCTGATTTGGTCCTTAGGTATACCCTTGCAGGCAATGGTATAGATCCAGATGAGGATGTAACTATTACATATTTAAATTCAGCTTCAGAAATGGGACCTGCTTTTTTGGGAGGCAAAACCCATTTAGCCCTATTATCAGAACCTTTAGCAACTGCAGTTTTAATGAAAAAAGAGGAAGCTAAAATCATATTTGACTTAAATGAAGAGTGGAGCAGCATTACTGGGGCTGACAAAGGTTATCCTCAAGCTAGTCTAGTAGTCAAATGGGAATTAATAGAGAACAATACAGAATTTGTAAATAAATTAATAGATTATTATGTAGAAAGTAGGAAATGGGCTGAAGAAAATCCAGAAAAGTTAGCTGAATATGCAGAGGAATTGGAAATTAGCGTACCTAAGGATGTAATATTGGAAGGGATTAAATGGACCAATGTAGACTCCTTCCATATAGGGGATAGCATGGAGGAATATAGGATCTATTATGAATCCATAATGGATTTTGCTCCCGATTTTATTGGAGGGAATATTCCCGATGAAGAAATATATTTTGAAAGATAGGAGTCTATCAATAATTTCAAACATATTAATAATACTTGTTTGGGTATTATTATCTAGGCTTGTAGATAATGAAGTAATATTTCCAAGCATAAGGAGCACCATAACCAGTTTAGTGGAAATAATAAAAGATCCAAAATTTTTTGATATGATAAGGTATTCTATACTTAGAAGTTTAGTGGGTTATTTGTTTTCCTTATTTCTGGCAATATTGATGGGAATCCTATCTAGTATTTCAAAATTCCTATTGAATTTAATGGCCCCCATAATAAACTTTTTAAGGTCAGTCCCAACCATGGCTATTATAATATTGGCCCTAATCTGGTTAAATAATGAATATGCACCTATTTTTATAGGATTTATTATGGTGTTTCCAATCCTGTATGAAACGGTTTTGGAAAGCATTATAAATGTGGACAAGAACATTATAGATATGGCCAATCTATATAGGGTAGATAAAATTTATATAATTAAAGATATCTATATTCCTAATATCCTTATCAATCTTAGCCTGGTTTCAACTTCCACCTTGGGAATCAATTTGAAGATGGTAATTGCAGGAGAGGCTTTATCCCAGCCTAAATATGGTATAGGAAGCCATCTCCAATTACAAAAGATATATTTAAATACTCCTGGGGTTTTTGCTTGGATTATAATAATACTATCAATTTCTAAAATATTTGAACACATATTAAAGGGAGTAGAATGCATGTTGGATATAGATAAATGGAAGTGATAGGTTGAAATATAAAGTGAAAAATATAGTAAAGTATTATGGTCAATTAAAGGTATTGGATAACATCAGTATTGATTTTGCTGAAAATAAAACTACCTGTATTTTAGGCCCATCTGGATGTGGCAAGACCACCCTATTAAATATAATTGCTGGAATTATAAAGCCAGATTCAGGAAAGCTTGTTGGATTTGACGGTGAGGATATCTCTTTTGTATTTCAAGAGGATAGGCTGATTCCTTGGAAAAATGTAAGGGATAATATAAATTTTGTATTAAAGGGAAAAATGGACAGAAGAAAAATTGAATCTACCGTAGACAAATATTTGGAATTGGTAGATCTGCAAGAATATAAGTATTATTATCCCAAGAATCTCAGTGGGGGCATGAGGCAGAGGATAAGCATTTTAAGGGCCTTTGCCTACCCTTCCAATTTCCTCATAATGGATGAGCCCTTTAAATCTTTAGACATCAATAACAAGCAGATTGTTATACAGTTTTTCAAAAAATTGAGAATAGCAGAAAAGAGAACCTGTATACTGGTAACCCATGATATAGAAGAAGCATTGGATTTGGGGGATAAGATTGTAATCTTTTCAGGAAGGCCGGCTAGGGTAAAGAAGGTCATGGAAAATACTTATAATTTGGATAGGGATGAGGATAATAAGAGGAAACTTAAAATGCTGATAGAAAAGGAATTGATAGGTGGATAGAAAAACACCTTCCCTTAGGTTAAGAAGGAAGGTGTTTTTACTATCCTAAAATCTCCCTACTTTTTTGCTCTATAAACTGGTTGGTATACAATTTATAATAATATCCCTTTTTCCTTATTAAATCTTTATGGGAGCCTTCTTCAACTATTTTTCCATCCCTTATCACCAGTATCCTGTCTGCATTTTTAATGGTGGAAAGCCTGTGGGCTATTACAAAGCTGGTTCTACCTTCTAATACCTTATCTATTGCTTTTTGGATTATACTTTCTGTTTTAGTATCTATGGAGGAGGTGGCTTCATCTAGTACAAAAATTTTAGGCTTTCTGACTATAGCCCGGGCAAAAGAGATCAACTGTTTTTGACCAGTAGACAAGAGGCTGCCCCCTTCTCCTACATGGGTATCATATCCTTTTTCCAATCCCATAATAAATTCATGACAGTTTACCAATTTACAAGCTTCAATTATATCTTGATCTGTAGCTTCCAAATTACCATATCTTATATTTTCCTTAATAGTGCCGCTGAATAGATGGGGAGTTTGTAGCACATAGCCTAAATTTTGTTGGATCCAGGCTTGAGGCATTTCCTTATAATCAATTCCATCTATTAGTATTTTTCCTGAATTGGGTTCATAGAATCTACATAGCAAGTTTACAATTGTACTCTTTCCAGATCCAGTTTCTCCAACCAGGGCTATGGTTTCTCCCGCCCTAACCTTTAAATTAAAGTTTTCTAGTACCCTTTCCCCTTCCCTATAGGCAAAGCTTACATCTTTAAATTCAATTTCACCCTTTATATCTGGCCAAGCTTCCACTTTTGGATTGAAAAAGTCACCATATTTTTCAACCACCTTTTCATCATCTGTTATGGTTAATGGTTGATTTATAAGGGAAAAGACCCGCTCAGCTGAAGCACGGGCAGATTGCATTTCGGAAAATATGATGGCCAAATGCCTTATGGGTTCAAAAAATTGCATGGTATATGAAATAAAGGCTACTAAGGTACCATAGGAAAGGGTCCCCATAACTACCTTCCTACCACCAAAGTTTAAAGTAAGGGCAGTGCCTATACTACCTAATACCAGTGTTATAGGAATATATAAAGAAGAAATAATAGTTGATCTTATAGAGGCTTCTTTCATCTCTGATGTCAATAAACTAAACTCTTCTAAATTAATATCCTCCCTGACCAAGGTTTTAGTCGTTTTTGCCCCGGAGATATCTTCATTGTAGGCAGCGGTAATTCTGGAATTTATTTTCCTTACCTCCCTTTGGGAATTAAGTATCCTTTTTTGAAAATATATGCTTACTAGGGCCAAAGGGGGAACAATGATTATAGTCAGCAGAGCCAGTTTAGAATCTAATCTAAACATGGCAATAATAATGGCCATCATCATGGCAATTCCCCAGGAAAGGTCCACCAGGCCCCAGGATATGATTTCACTAATCCTATTTATATCTGAGGTCATTCTAGCCATAAGCCAGCCTACAGCCTTGTTATCATAATAGGATAAGGGTAGTATTTGAAGCTTTTCAAATCCCTTTTTCCTTATATCATAGGCCATGCGGGTTTCTATTTTTCCTGCCAGGACTAAAAATAGATATACATTTATACTTTGGATGATTACAATAGAGAAGAATATAAAAGCAAACCTGTCTATACCTGTCCTGCTACCCTTTACAACAAAATTGTCTATAACATGCTTTGTAAATAAAGGGAAAACTGAATCTATAACCCCTACCACAATCATAACCAGTGAAAGGAAAAAGAATTGCTTCTTATAGGGTTTTATAAACTGTATAAGCTCCTTCCAAATACTCAAGCTATCACCACCATTAGGCATTTAATTCTATATATTTATCTAGATCATCTATAGAGTTTTGTATCTCATATATACGTTTGTATAATCCCTCCTCTTCTATTAATTCATTATGGCTACCCATTTGAACTATTTTACCCTTATCCAGTACCAATATGGTATCTGCTTCTGCTACAGTGGATATCCTATGGGATATAATGATGGTAGTGGATTTATTTTTCCTATTCTTTAGAGCCTTCCTTATGGCTATATCCGTTTCCGTATCTACAGCCGATAAAGAATCATCAAATATTACAATGGGACTTTCGTTGATTATGGTTCTAGCTATAGCAATCCTTTGTTTTTGGCCTCCAGATAGGGAAACTCCCCTTTCCCCTATTAAAGTGTCATATCCTTTGTCAAAGGATTTTATATCCTCATGTATCCTTGCTACTTTAGCCGATTCATATACCCTTCTATCCTCTATGGTTGGATCTGCCAGTTTAATATTCTCCCTTATGGTTTTAGCAAATAGGAAGGGCTCTTGTAATACTATGCCTACATTTTTTCTAATCCAGGCCTTATCTATTGCTTTTAATTCAGTTCCATCGATGAGGATGGAACCCTTCTGATAATCATATAGTCTAGTTAACAAATGTACTAAAGAACTTTTTCCAGAACCTGTAGGACCTATAATGGCTACTGTACTACCAGCCCTTATTGAAAAAGAGATATTATTTAGCACAGGCTTATTCTTCTCATACTCAAAGTATACATTTTTGAATTCTATATTTCCCTCAATCCTGGGTTTTAAATGATTTTCCTCCAATATCTCTATAGGCTCATTTAATATCTCTTCTATACGATTTATAGAAACCAGGGCCTTGCCCATATCCGTCAATGTCCTACCTAGCTGCCTAATAGGCCATAAAAGCATGCTTACGTAACTATTAAAGGCAACCAAGGTACCTAATGAAATGTGGCCTTGCACAGCCCACATACCCCCAACTATCAATACCAGGCCTATTTGGATAAAACATAAAAAGTCTGAAATCCCCCAGTACAATCCCAGGAGCTTAATCAGTTTATAGGTTTTATTCATATAATCTTTATTCTTACTGTCAAATTTTTCAATCTCATATTTCTGCCTTGCAAAGGCTTTTACCACCCTAATCCCGGTTAAATTTTCTTGAAGGATTGTGGTAAGCCTTGCTTCAGCTTCATCGGAAGCTTCAAAGGCCTTTTTTACCTTTGTGAAAAAAATAAATGCAAAAGCAAATATTATTGGCATAGTAACCATGGAAACCAATGCCATTTTTACATTAATGCTCAACATAACATAGGAAATAAATAAAAACATGAATAAAGAACTGGCTATCTCCATTAACTGAACGGATAAGAACCTTCTTATAGTTTCCACATCGGAAGTACACCTCTGGATAAGATCCCCTGTTTCAGATTTTACATG
Source organism: Tissierellia bacterium (assembly GCA_012728725.1). Classification (GTDB taxonomy): domain Bacteria; phylum Bacillota; class Clostridia; order Tissierellales; family Tepidimicrobiaceae; genus JAAYEM01. The sequence continues at coordinate 40,169 of JAAYEM010000056.1, forward strand.
GTATTCATAGGGAAGCCTTTGTATATGATCATACAGGGAATCCCTAATCCTTTTGATGGTACTTTCAGTAGCCTTGCTAGCTAAAGCCCCTTTAAAGTATAAAAATACCCCTCTTATAATTGTTACAAGAATTAGTAAAAGACCAATAATCCAAATATTTTCCCTTAAATAATCTTTACCCCCTAAATAGTCTATTGTTTTTGTTACTACAATTGCATTTGGTGCTTGATCCCCAATAATGGAGTCTATAGTAGTCCTGATGATAAGTGGAGTTAATATGGTACAGATTTGAGAAAGGATTACTGATATCATCCCTAATAGATATATTTTTTTAAAACCTTCCATAAATTTAAATATCTTATATAGCTCCTTCATCAAACTCCTCCCCTATTATGAGTAAATAATAAACCATAGGCTTAGACGGTAAAGTCTATAATCCTATAGTTTTTGAATATAA